>JBNGDZ010000268.1:0-6864 GCA_049975765.1 Armatimonadota bacterium | reverse complement strand
GTCGTGGACCTCGAGGCAGGTGACCTTGTCGGAGCCGGTGACGATCTACGAGGGCGAGCCGCCGGGCGTGCCCAGCACCGGCCAGCTTATCCGCACCAGCGACGGGGTGCTGATCCTCGTCTACATGGACGGCAGCACCAAGCAGTGGAGCTGGAACGACGAGAAGGGCGGGCCCGACGTGGCGGAGCTTGACGTATGGGCCATTCGCAGCACCGATGAAGGTGCGACATGGACCGACCGGCAGAAGCTGCTGGATGGCTGGTGCGGCGCGGTTATGGACATCATCGAGACCACCAGCGGCGAGGTGGTGGTCCCCGTCCAGGACCTGCTGCTCGATCCCGCTCGGCACGCCCAGTACACCTACACCAGCCGCGACAACGGGCAGACGTGGGTGCGGAGCAATGTCATCGACGTCGGCGGCCACGGCCATCACGATGGCGGCTGCGAGGGCACGCTGACCGAGCTCTCCGACGGCCGTCTCTACATGCTCCTGCGCACCAACCTCGACCGTTTCTGGGAGGCCTGCTCCGACGATCATCGCTACTGGCGGGAGCTGCGACCCAGCCCCATCACGGCCAGCAGCTCGCCAGGCGGTCTGCAGCGCCTCGCCAGCGGCCGTATCGCACTCGTCTACAACCAGCTCTACCCGGAGGGCGCGGTCAACCCGGCTGAGTACCCCAGGCGGGCCGGGCAATACTCCGAGGTGATGGCAAGCTGGCAGCGCGAGGAGCTGTCCATACGCTTCTCCGACGACGACTGCAGGACATGGAGCGAGCCGGTGGTGATCATGCGCAAGCAGGGCGCCTGGGTCTCCTACCCGCGCGTCTTCGAGATGCGTCCCGGCGAGCTGTGGATCACCTGCGACCAGCTCAAGCCCGTCACCTGGATCAGGCTCCTGGAGGAGGACTTCGTCGGCCAGGAGCAGCAGTGAGCCGGCGGCTTTCCGCCGCCGCCGCACATTAGGGCGATGCTCAGTGATGGGATGCGGCCTCGTGCCTGTCGGCGCGTTCGCGGCCGCACCACCGGCCGCTCACCCGTGCTGCCTACAATGAAGGAAGCGCCCTCCTCAAGCGCGAAGTTATCCACACCAACAGCGGCGCACAGGTAAGAGAGCTGGCCAATGAATGAGCTGTGACCTGCACATACATTCGACGTGCTCGGATGGGTCCCAGACGCCGGAGGAGATCGTTGCCGAGGCCATCGAGAAGCGGTTGACCGCCATCGCGGTCACCGACCATGACACCGTCGAGGGCGTGATGCCGGCCATTGAGGCGGCACGTGGCAGCGATCTGACCGTCATTCCGGCCGTGGAGATCAGCACCGAGTTCCACAAGGCCGAGGTGCATATCCTCGGCTACTGGATTGAGCTCGACAACGAGCACCTGCAGAGCGAGTTTACGTACGTCCGCGAGGCCCGGCGGCTGCGTGCGGAGGAGATCGTGAGGAAGCTCCGGGCGCTGGGCGTGGAGATCACCATCGAGGACGTCCTCGCGCAGAGCGACGGGGTGAGCCTGGGGCGGCCACACGTGGCGCAGGCGCTGCTGGAGGGGGGCTACATCAGCGAGGTGCAGGAGGCATTCGACCGCTTCCTGGGCCGCGACAGGCCGGCCTTTGTGCCGCGCTACAAGCTCTCGCCCTTCAGGGCGGTGAAGGCGATCCTCGATGCCTCCGGCTGCCCCGTTCTGGCCCATCCGGGACTGGGTGTCTCGGACCACATCATCGAGGGGCTGATCGAGGCGGGCATCGAGGGCATTGAGGCCTACCACACGCATCACACGCCATCCAACACGCGGCGCGCACTGCGCATCGCCGAGGAGAACGGGCTGCTGGTGACCGGCGGAACAGACTCACACGGCCCCGAGGGCAGCTATCCGGTTGAGATCGGCGAGAATGACGTCCCCGACCGTTGTGCCGAGGGGCTTATCGCCTGGGCCCAGGAGCATCACGCGCCGATGCCCGTGTAGCCGACCGGGAGGCCGGTGACATGGAGACGACGATCTACCCGTCCGAGCAGCATCCGGAGGTCGTGGTGGTCGAGGTGCATGGTGAGGTGCAGTGCAGCGAGTCCGGCTCCGACCGGCTGTGCGGGCTGATGCACAACCTGGTGGACAACGGGGACCGGTTCATGGTGGTGGACCTCTCCGACGCCGCGGTGGTCCACGAGCGCGCGCTGGCCGAGATACTGGCGGTGCTGGGGCGGCTGCGGCTGCACGGGGGGGACATGATCGTGGTGGCCGCGCCCGGCGACCAGCTCAAGGCGCTCAGGACCATCGGCTTCCATGACCTGACACTCGTGCTCGACGACATCGAAATGGCGGTCGAACAGGCTGCCGTCAAGGCGGGTGAGGCCAAGTGAACGAGGAGCCGATCCTCAGACGCAGCACCGTGGTTTGCTTCGGGACCTCCATCACGCGCGGCCACCCCTACGTCCCCGAGGGTGATACCTATCCGGCGGTGCTGGAGCGGCGCCTCAACCGCAGGCTGAGGCAGGAGAACGAGGCCGTGACCGTTATCAACTCGGGTGTGCCGGGCGAGAACACCGTGGAGGGCCTGGCACGGATCGATGAGGACGTCATCGCCCACCGGCCGGATCTGGTGGTGGTGGAGTTCGCCTGTAACGATGTCCGATACGAGCCAGAAAAGCGAGTGGAGTTGGAGGACTTCCGCGCCAACCTGGTGCAGATGGCGCAGACCATCCGCGAGGTCTGCTCGGCCATCATCATCTGCACACCCACGCCCATCGTGGACGCCTTCCACGTCTACTCCCAGGAGGTGGACTTCTACGACTCCTGGGGTGGATGCAACAGCGCGCTCATGGAGTACGACGAGGTCATCCGGGAGGTCGCCGTGGAGCAGGACCTGACCCTCTGCGATCTCAAGCGAGCGTTCTACGACCGCGCGGTGGCGTCGGAGTTCGACGGTGACACCAACGACGCAGACGATCTGACCTGCATCGCCGACCTGATCAGCCGCTACGACGGCGTACATCCCACCATAGCCGGCCAGGCGCTCATTGCGCTGGAGCTGTATCGCATCATCCGCACCATCCCCCTGGGCTGAGTGCTGGCGCACGTCGGAAGCTTAACCTGCAGTGGCGGAACCTTATGGGTAGCGAAGCGTTTGTTGACAGTGAGGAGCTCCCCGTGAAGCCTTTCGGGGCCGATCAGGCCGAAGCGGACCGGGCGGATCAGGCCCTGGTCGAGGCGGCGCAGAACGGCAGCGCCGACGCCTTCGGGGTGCTCGCCGAACGGTATCACGGTAACGTCTACGGCATCGTCTACCGCATGTGCGGAGGTCAGGATGCCGCGGACCTGACGCAGGAGATCTTCCTGCGGGCGCTGCGGGCGCTGCGCAAGTTCCAGTTCCATGGCGACGCCAGCTTCCGAACCTGGCTCTACCGGATCGCCGTGAACGTCTGCATCAATGAGCTGCGCCGGCGTAAGCGACGGGGGGCCGTGGAGGGCCCGTCGCTGGACGAGGATGTGGAGACTGAGGACGGCACGGTCTCGCGAGAGGTGCCCGACGAGACGCAGAGCCCGCATGTGATGGCGGAGCGTGCCGAGACGCGCCGGGCGGTGCAGGCCATTGTGGCCATGCTCAGCCCCAAGCATCGTGCGGCACTGACGCTGGTGGACCTGCAGCAGCTCGACTATGAGGAGGCCGCCGAAGTGCTGGAGTGCCCGCTGGGCACGCTGAAGTCGCGGCTGGCGCGGGCGCGACGGCAGTTCGCGGAGAAGTGGCAGGACTATGAGGATGGCAAAGTGTCAATCTGAGCCGACGGCGGGGAAGAGGCCAAGACGCGGAACCTGGAGACTGCGATGAACCGGGAGTGCGATCGAGTCCAGGCGGACCTCAGCGGGCTGCTGGATGGTAAGCTGACCCATGAGGAGGCCGCGAGGTGTCGCGAGCATCTCGACGGCTGCCCCGCATGCAGGAGGCGATACGAGGCGCTCGCCGCGGTTCGCGAGCTGCTCCGGGCCACACCCGATCCCGAGCCGCCGGAGGGGCTGCTAAGCGCCATCCGCACGGACGCGGCCATGGAGTTGAGGCGACCCGCGACCATCTTCGAGCGTCTCCGGGCTCCTGTGCTGGTCGCCGCCGCGGCTGCAGCCGTCATCGCCGTCGTGGTCCTGCCCCGCCTCACACAGCCGGAGAGCTCGCCGCAGATGGCCGCGGAGCTGCCCGAGACTCCCGCCGCCGTGGAGTCCCCCGCTGCGCCTCAGGATGCTCCCGCGGCGATCGAAGAGGCGACTGGTGAGCCTGAGCCATCCTCACCGGCGCCGGCAGCCAGTGCTCTGGCTCTGGTGCCGCCAGTCCGACGAGCCCCTCTGCGTGGGTCTGCCGCCCGGCCGGTATCGGCGGCGGAGCGCCCCACTGGGGCCACGGAGGAGCCGCGCGTGGCCTACGCCGACACCCGCAACGAGGCAACGCACCTCGATGCCGCCGGTCCGGTGGCGCCACGCGAGGGCACCGGTGCGCCCCTCATGGCGGCCGCCCCACGCACCACGAGGGGCGGAGCGGAGATTGCGGCGCTGCCTGCGGCCGGGACGAGCCGCATGGAGACCGAGGTGGCCACCGGGGTGGTGGCAGGCGCGGTCGTAGAGCAGTTCGTGGCCGAGAATCTGCTGGAGGGCCAGCCGGCGGCGCTGGCCGTGATCACCGACACGCCGACTGACCTTGGGCCCGTCATCGTCGATGACGGCAGACAGACCAGCGGCTTCGCGCTGTGCTTCACGCAGTCCATGCTGGCCCTCAGCGCCGACCCGGACGGCCCTCGGGAGACCAGCGGCTTCGGGCTGTGCTTCACGCAGTCCATGGGCCGTGCGCTGGCGGGGACGGGGAACTGACCTCGCCGATGCGCACTGCGCTGCCGATCGTCCTCGCTCTACTGGTCATGGCGGGCCTGGCGACGGCCGACACTGACGCGGCCGAGCATGCCCTCCCGACGGAGTCTCCCGCCACCCATGCTGAGCCCCAGGAGCCTCCCGCCGAGCCGGGGCTGTTCGAGCTGCTGGCCTCGGCCACGGAGGATCAGCGGACGCGGGCGCTTCGCTTCATCCGCAACCGCTACCCCACTCTCTCGAACGATCTACTGGCGCTGATGCAGAGCAGGCGGCCAGACATTCTCCCCGCGCTCGATCGCGAGCTGCGGACGCTGATCGCCTCTCGTCACCCCGGGCTGTCGGCCACCGTCCAGCGGCTGCTGCAGAAGGCCATCACGGAGCGCCATCCCCAGGTGCGCCAGGAGATCGCTGAGCTGATCGCTGAGAGGTACCCCGAGGTGCTCCAGGCCATGCTCGAGGCCGGGCAGGGCGATCCCACTCTGCGAACCGCCAGGCTGATCCGTGAGGAGCACACGGCGCTGCTGGATGACGTGACTGCTCTGCTGCGGGCGCGTTACCCGGATCTGCTGGTGGAGGTCAACCGCGAGGTGCTCGTGAAGCATCCCACCCTGCTGTGTGACACGGCGGCGCTGATCGCGAAGCAGTACCCGGAGCTGTCGGCCGAGGTGGCGCAGGTGATCGTGGAGAAGTATCCGGAGCTCGTTTCGGGAATCCTGACGATCCTGAGGCCCCCAGAGCCGCAGGTGGAGGAGCAGGAGCCTCAGGAGCAGGAGCCGCAGGAGCAGTAGCAGCCGCGCCGTCCGCCGACACTGCAGGGCCGAGGCTCGCTTCGGCCCTTTTTTTGGCTCATGGCGCCGGGTCACGGAGAGGGACGCGATGGAGACGATGCTGGCCGCGGTGCTGAGGGGGCCCGACGACCTCGTCGTGGAGCGTATCCCGGTGCCGCAGCTCCGCCCCGACGAGGTGCTCTGCGAGGTCCACGCCTGCGGCATATGCGGCAGCGACCTGCGCTACCTGGCGGGCGAGAACCCCTGGGCCAAGCACACCCTCGGCGTGGAGAGGCCCAACCCGCCGGAGATGGTGCTCGGACATGAGGTCGCCGGCGTGGTGGAGGTGTCCGGGCGACGGATGCGAGCGGGCATACTGGCCTTCCGCACCTGCGGCCGCTGCCCCCAGTGCCGACGCGGGAGGAGCCAACTCTGCCGATACACGGCACACCTCGGCCACGGAGCCGGCTGGGAGGACCGCCGCTTCAACCCCGGCGGGATGGCCGAGCTGATGCCCATCTGGCGCGAGAACGTGTATGAGCTTCCCGAGCGCATCACCTTCGACCAGGCCACCTTTCTCGACGGCCTGGGCGTGGCGGTGCACGCGGTCAGCCGCGCGGGGGTGCGTGCCGGCGACCGCGTTGTGGTGCTGGGCGCGGGGCCGATCGGCCTGCTCATCATGCAGGTGGCGCTGGCGGAGGGAGCCTGTAGGGCCGCGGCGACCGATGTCTACGATGGGGCGCTGCAGTGTGCCGGAAAGCTGGGGGCGGAGGTCGTGTTCGACGGAAGGGAGGTCGAGCCTGAGCGGCTGGCGGCGGAGGTTCTGCAGTGGAGTGGCGAGAGGGGGGTGGATGCGGCGTTCGACAGCACGGGGAACCGCGAGCTGCAGCAGGCCGGGCTCTCGATGCTCGCGCCCGGTGGCACGCTGATGCTCATGGCCGGGGCGGCAGAGGGCCTGGCCCTGGATGCCCCGGCGATGGCGGGGGAGAGGACCGTGACCACGTCGAGCAACAACCTGCGGGAGGACTTCGAGCGCGGTCTGAAGCTTCTGTCCTCCGGCGACGTGATCGTGGAGCCGATGATCACCCACCGCTTCGATCTCGCCGAGGCCCCACGGGCCTTCGAGGTAGCCGCTGACAAACATCACACGGGCGCAGTGAAGGTCATCATTCACCCTCGCTGACCGCGGCCGGACACAAAATTGACATAGGTAGGCCCTTGCGGGCTGTCCCTGTCACACCACCGTGCGTACG
>JBNGDZ010000267.1:6164-6868 GCA_049975765.1 Armatimonadota bacterium | reverse complement strand
GGCCCGCACGGGCCCGCCCGTGGCATACTCCCAGAGCCTCTCGCCGCCGTCGTCGAGGCAGACGGCGCGCCCGTCCCTCATCCCGAGGAGGATCTCGTCGCGGTCGTCCGCGTTGACGTCGCCCACGTGATAGCATAGGTACGAGCCGCGGTCGCCGACCCGGCGGCTCCAGGCCACCGGGATCTCGGCCAGTCCCGGGGGGACGGCGGCGGGCGGCTCGGGCCGCGGAGAGGCCGCGTCCTGCCGGATGGCGGCGACAAGCTCCGCGAAGGGATCGTCGCCCTCAAGCGCGACGTCGAAGCTGTGTGTGCCCGGCGCGCACTCGCGCTCCCGACCGCCGATGGTGACGGTCAGGTCCGCGGCGGCCTCGACGGTGAGGCGACCAGGCTCCGGCTGCAGCTCCATGTTACACGGCGCGGAGGCGCTGATGGTGAGGGCACTGCAGCGGATGGAGGTCCCCTGCACCACGGCCAGCGACGTCGGGGAGACGCAGAACGCCAGCCCCTGAACCGCCACGCCGCCTCGCTCGAACGCGCCGTCGGGGGCGGTGCCGAGGTAGGCCTGCCCGCCGCCGCTGAGGACCGCGGCATGGGGGCTCACCCTCGCGACGGCGTACCTGTCGGGAGCGCGCTCGTCCGCGACGTAGATGAGGTTCGTGGTCACCGCCTGCTCCCCGGCGCTCATCTCCCGGCACTGCGTCTGGC
>JBNGDZ010000267.1:0-6154 GCA_049975765.1 Armatimonadota bacterium | reverse complement strand
CACCTCGTTGCCGGTGGTGTCGATCCGAACGGGGTCCGCGGCGGCGATGTGGATGACGGCCTGATCCTCGCCCTCTCCGCGGGCGGCCGACACGGTCTGGCCGGTCACGCTCAGGCTGCCCAGCGGCCTCCAGTTGCACACGACGCTGTGGCGGCCGGCCTCCCGAGCGGTCACCTCATCCAGGACCGCGAACCACTGCCCCTTGCGCCAGAAGATGTGCCGGTCCCAGGCCGAGAACGGGTGATCGGCGGCCCGGGTGTGGCTGTAGCCGAAGGTCGGGAGGTCGGCGGAGGCCTCCAGGGAGACGATCTGCCCCTCGCCCTCGCCCAGCCCCTCGCGGGAGACCACCATGGACCGCGCGCCACCGAGCAGCAGCGTATGACCATCCGCGCCCAGCGACAGGATGGCGTTGCGGTTCGGGTTCGGCTTGCCGCCACCGACTGAGATTCCGTCGAGCAGCAGGTACTGGTCATCCCGCTCGAAGCCCGACCGCATCGTGAGCTTGTCCACGCTCTTCTCGAAGTCGAAGCCCTTGCCGTAGAACTCCCACTGCCAGCGGGTCAGCGGTCGGTGGTAGACTCCGATCATCTTCTCCATGGGCGCCGGTTGCAGCCCCACGTCCCAGGCCTGGCCGTTCATAAAGCCGTAGGGCACCCGGTACCGGCCCTCGGCCCGCTCGGCCTCCGCGTGGCGGGGGAGCGTCGCCAGAAAACCCGGATCATCCAACAGGGCGGCGGAGGCCCGGAGGACGGTGCCGGGATAGCCGCCGCCGTAGGTGGTCATTGACCCCACGTTGTTGCAGAACATCAGCACGAGCTCGGCGTAGTGCCGGAGGGCGCCGCTGTCAACGATGCGTCGGTCGCGCAGCAGCAACGCCGCCATCAGCGGGCACTCCAGGTAGGTGTGCATGTTCCCCTCGTCACGCCAGCCCTTGGCGGCGGTCATGGTGCGGTCGAAGTAGGCGCCCACGGCCTCCAGATTCTCCTCCCACTCCGCGTCGGGCCAGTACTTATTGAAGTAGCGGCTGTGGGTGAGAATGCAGTTGGCGCGCATGGCGGAGTGGCGATCCAGGAGCTTCTCGCTGGCGTTGTGGAGCCTGGCGTCATTGATCAGCGTCTCGAGACCGGCCGTGCCCTCCGGCCCGCGGGCGTACTCCAAGAGCTTGCCGGTGATGGCGCGCCGGTCCTCATCGGAGAACAGCGGGCTCTCCTCGATCAGGTCCCAGATGATGGCGTGCATGTGCGCGTAGTAGTGGTAGGTGCTGCTGAGCAGGTCGGTGTTGAGCGCGAGCTCGCGGAAGCGTTCGAGGGCCTCCTCGTCGCCGCTGTAGTAGTAGCGGAGGCCGGCCAGGCTGGCGTCGGTGAAGCCCAGGGGGCACTCGTGGACGGTCCGGTGCTCCAGTGGCTCGTGGAAGATGCGCAGGCGCGGGTCCATCCACTCCCCCTCCGGCGGCGGCGCGTGGTTCTCGCCCAGCTCGATCTGCATCAGTCGCCCGACCGTCAGGGGATCGCCCCCGGTGAGCACCTCACAGAGGGCGTCGGCCGCGCGAGCGACGCCCTCATCATCGCTGCCGCCGAGCAGCACGACGTTGCGGCCGATGCCGTAGGGGTCGTGAAGCGTGCGCAGGACATACCCGCCCGGGCCGGGGTACCACATGTCGAGGATGCAGTACCACTGCCAGTAGAGCTCCTCCACGAATGAGCTGGTGGCGAGATTGCCCAGCACGATGGCGCTCCGCCCGGCCAGAATCTCATCGGTGGATGTGTCGGCGGCGTCGATGATGGGGACCTCCACGCCGGACAGCTCGCGGATGCGCTCCTGCACGCGGCGCGCGATATCGGCGTAGGCCGGCCGGGGGTCGCTGGACACGATCACGACCTGAGCCTCTCCGTCCGCCACCAGCGTGGTGTCGAGGTGGTAGTCGCGCGCGGACAGGTCCTGCGCCGACGCCGTGCCGCAGGCCATCGCCATCATCGCCATCCCGGTTGCAGCCGTCACTCGCGCTGTCCACGTGAGACCTCTCGCCGCGATACGCATGCGGCATCGCCCTCTCGGCTCCATCGTTGCCGGCGCGCCCCCACGGACCTGAGGCCGCGGACGCCGTGACCGGGTGTGGTTTCCCGCTGGCGGTGCAGTCCCCCTCCGCCGCACAGCGTTCGGCAGGATTGCCGAGGAGACCGACCAACGAAAGGCGGAAGCGCCGAGCAGCGCCTCGAAGCGTGAAGTGCCCGAGGCCCATGGCCTCGGGCTCCGGTGACCTATGGGGGGGGAGGGCCAGAAGGCCACGCATCACCAGGGCCGCGACGACCGGCTGCTCCCCGGGCAGAGGGCTGAGATGGACCGCATGAGCTGCGTCGCGGGGTGCCTCGGCGGCGTCACAGCGGCACCGGTCAGATCACGTTCAGGGCTATGAGCACACCCATGATGACGAACAGCCCCGCCGCCGCGTAGCGGATGGGCTCGCGCGGCAGGCACACGCCGGCGAAGTGTCCCACCGCCACGCCGATGGCGCTGGTTACGGTGAGCGCCAGACTCGCTCCCAGCAGCACCATCCACGGACGCTGCTGCTCAGCGGCGATAAAGCATGCTGCGAGCTGGGTCTTGTCGCCAAGCTCAGCAATGAAGACGGTCGCGAACGCCACCAGAAAGGGCTTCCAGTCCACGCGGATAGCACCACTCTCGGTTCGTCATAGGAGTTGCCGGCGCTTCGTGTCAGCGTGATATGCCACGGCGCGCACAATCAAAGCGGGCCTGAGTGATAGGCCCGGTCATGCCAGCGGATCCAGCAGCCCCAGCAGATTGCCTCAGGCCTCGGCGCCGAGGGTGAACTGGGCGTCGATGGTCTCAGTCATGCGAACCACGCAACGGCGGCCCCATCCGCAGCGCCCTCCTCTCTGTGTGTCCGCCGCTCCTCACCTCGGACGTGCCACCGACACGGGGCCGTACATTCCGCCCTTGTTCGAGGTATCAAAGACCCGCACGGCGATGAGTGTCTGCTGGCCGGCCTCCAGCCAGTTCACCGGCAGCTCCACCGCGAAGGGGACATCCCAGCCGACATGATGCCCGATCAGCTCGCCGCCGACGTAGACCCAGGCCTCGGCGTCCACGCCCTCGAAGGCCAGCAGCAGCGGCTCGGAGAGCTCCTCGGCCGTGAGGGTCACCGGCACGCGATACCACGCGTAGCCATCATACCCCTCGTAGCCCTGATCCTCCCAGTGCGTGGTCACGCTGATCTCGTCCCAGCCGCCGTCGTCGAAGTCGGGCGCGAACCAGCGCTCCTCCACGCCCACGTCCTCGGGGTCCAGGGCGAAGCGCCAGGTCTCGGGGAGTGTGCGCAGGGCCTCGTCGGCGTCCGGAAGGTCCTGCGCCCGCATTCGCTCCAGCTCCCGCCGCCATCGTTTCAGCCACACGCTGCTGAGCTTGCCCACAACGGCCGCGTGGTGCGGCTGCGTCTCGCCCTCGTCGGCCAGATACTGCGCCGCTGCCTCCGCGGTCTCGACCGCCTGCGCCATCAGCTCAGGGTCATCCTCCCGCTCCGCGCGCTGGGCGGTGCGGTAGGCCTCCGCACCCAGCTCCCCGTAGTGGAAGCCGATCTCGATCTCGCGCAGTCGGGCCTTCACCACGTCGCGGACGGCGGCGGCATGGGCGGCGTCGAGATGGCGGCGGCACTCAGCCATGGCCTCCGGCGTCATCCAGCTCCACACGCCTCTGGTGATGTGCTCCGCCGCGGCCAGGGCCCGATCTGCGGCCTCGTAGAAGCGCTGCATCGCCCCCGACGCGGCCCCGAAGGCGTGGTCGCAGTAGTCCCGCACCAGCTCCCGTGCATCCACGCGCCCCTGCCAGGTGGCCTTGGCGATGACGTAGTGGTTGATCCCGTAGGTGCCCCAGATGTTTGGCGAGCTCTGGCCCTCGTAGCCCACCACGCCGATGCGATCCAGATAGCTGATGTCATCGGCGAACTTGTAGGGAGCCGGGTAGGGCATGCAGCAGAAGGTGGAGTGCGGATTGTACTCGTAGACCATCACCCCGCCGGGCGTGATCTCCACCCACCTCTCGATGCCCTCTCGGAACCTCTGGTGGTGGGGGCAGTCCTCCGCCTCAAAGCGATGCACGAAGCACACGTAGTTGGGGCGGGAGTTGACCACCTGCACCATCACGTTCGGCTCGGGCCGGATCACCTCGGGGTCGGGCGGCCGGAAGGTCTGATGGTAGGCCAGGGTGTAGACCTTCTTCCCCGGGTGTGTGCTCTGCAGCCTCCGGGCCACGTCGTTCACGAAGCTCAGCCACCGCTCAGTGATGACCGGGAGCTGCCTCTCCCCCGTCCCGCTGGGGCCGGGCCAGATCTCGCCGCTGTCGAGAGCCACGCACCGCGGGCACTGGCAGAACGCGGTGCCGTCGCCCTGCCCCAGCCCCATGAAGTCCACGTCCGGGCGAGCGTCGAACATCTCCCCCAGCCCATGCGCCATGGCCTCCACGACCTCCGGGTTGGTGGTGCAGACCTGCTGGAAGCCGCCGCGCTCGGCCCTCTGACGCCGGCCGCCGCGGAGGGCGTACCACTCCGGGTGCTCGTCGAAGTGCTCCTCGGGGTCGAGGATGTTATGCAGCACGTGGGGGTTCATCCAGGCCCGGAAGCCGCCACGCCGGGCGAAGGACTCCGGCAACCGGGTCGGCGGCCAGCCGGCGCCGATGTTGACTCTGTTCTTGACCGCCCAGCTCAGACAGTCCGCGTAGAAGTCACCGCGCTCCGCCGGGATCGTCATCCGCAGGAAGCGGTACTTCATGGCCGGCCGCTCGACGCGGTCGATCTCCCCGACCTCGATGCTGGGCCGGCTCGGGATCTCCTCCCACTCCGGGCCCGGCCCCAGCCACCGGCAGCCCAGATCCTGCTCCAGGAGGTCGTAGACGGCATACAGCGTGCCCCGGTCGCTGGCACCGGCCAGGATGAGGGCCTCGCCGTCCGCGCGGACCACGAAGGCCTCCGACTCGTCGTCGCCCAGCTCCGCCAGCGCCGACGACGCCGGCTCGGTCCGACCGACCAGCACGCGCGCACCCTGCGCGGCGGCGCCCTCGGCGGCTATACCGAGCTGCGCGCCCGAGATCGCCTCCACGTAGTCGCGCAGCTCCTCGGCGGCGAACCGCTCACTGCTGGTCGCCTCGTCCGGAATGACGATGGTCGCGAGGGGCCGGCCGTCTCTCGTCACGGTCATGGCGTGGCTCACACCTGAAAGGCATGCGGTCGCCGCGGCAATCAGTGTCAGGCGCGCGATGGTCATTGACAGACCCTCCCGGTGCGGCGGGCAAGGGCCAAGGCGAACGGCGCGAGGGTGTACGGGCCGGTAGCGCTGCCTGCTCTGAGCGAAGGCCGGTTGCGGGCTCTCACATCCGGATGGTGGCGGACTCCAGGATCTGCAGCACCAGCTCGTCATAGCTCACGCCCTCGGCCTGGGCGGCGTGCGGCAGGTCCGAGGTCTCCGTCATCCCCGGCACCGAGTTGATCTCGTGCACCCAGCAGGTCCCGTCCGTCTCGATGTGCATGTCCACGCGACTGACGCCATCGCAGCCCAGCGCGTGGTGCGCCCTAAGCGCCAGCTCCTGGCTCCGGGCGGTCAGCTCGTCGGAGATGCGCGCGGGCGCGATCAGCTCGGTGAGGCCCTTGGTGTACTTGGCCTCGTAGTCGTAGAACTCTCGCTTCGGGACCAGCTCCAGGACCGGCAGCGCCCGCGTTCTCTCCCCCACCCCCACGATGCCCACGGTGATCTCGGTCCCGGGGATGAACCGGTCGATGATCCCCTCGCCGTAGCACTCCGTGATGGAGGCCACGGCCTCGATGAGCTGCCCCCGGCTCTTAGGGATGGAGACGCCCAGCGAGGAGCCCTCGGCGCGGGGCTTGACGACCGCCGGGAGCCCGAAGCTGTTGATGGCCTCGTCCGCGGCCTCCTCAGCGCAGGCCCGGCCGTCGAAGTGCACGTGCGGCGGGGTGGGGATGCCGACGGCTCCGAAGATGCGCTTGCTCTGCACCTTGTCCATCGTCAGGGCGCTGGCGAGCACGCCGCAGCCGGTGTAGGGCAGCCCCGCCACCTCCAGCACGCCCTGAATGGCCCCGTTCTCCCCCGCGCCCCCATGCAGGACGTTGAAGACGACCTCCGTCTCGGCC
>JBNGDZ010000266.1:5389-6874 GCA_049975765.1 Armatimonadota bacterium | reverse complement strand
CCGCGGCGATGCGCTGTTCGGGCTCGCGCGCCAGATGCGTGCCGCCGATGATGGCGCCCGGATACCGCCCCGCCACCTGCTCGGCGCGGGCCGCGATATCCACCAAGCCCGCGTGGGCGCAGCCGGTCACCAGAAGCGGTGCGCCGTCAGTCTCGACAATGACCGACAGGTCGTCCCGGAAGTCATCCCTCCGAACCTCGCCGTCCCGCTCCACCATCAGGTGCGGGGCCTCGGGCGACAGGCCCGACCTCCGTGGCACCTCACCTGTGGTCACGGCGCCCTCCAGCACCTCAACGGGCTGGTCGCTAAGCTCGAAACGCGCCCTCAGCTCCTCCAGCTCTTCCCGCGACATCGGCGGCCCGATGTCGGCCAGCTCGCCCTGCAGGCCCTCGTGGTAGCGAGGCTCGAAGACGAGCGGGTGGGCGATGACCCGCAGCTCGCCGAGGCGCCGCAGCAGCGCGGGCAGCCCGCGCGTGTGATCGTAGTGGCCGTGGCTGAGCACCAGCGCCTGCGCCTCCGCCGGGTCGATGCCCATGGCGTCGGCGTTGGCCCAGGTCTGCGCGCTGTCGCCGGTGTCGAGCAGAAAGCTGCCCGCCTCCGTGCGAATCATCAGCGCCAGCCCGTGCCCCGCGCGCAGGCCCTCGCGGGCGTGGTTGTCCCGCAGAACGATGATCTCAACTCTCGGCGCCCGCATCCAGGGGCACCTCCAGCTCGATGCTCTCCCGCGCCAGGGCCTCGGCCAGCGACTCCGCCTCCGTCCGGATGGTTCGCACGTGCTCTGCGGCCAGCGCGTAGTAGGGCCCCTTCCCCTCCAACTCCTTGCGGACGAAGACGGCGTCCACGTCCTCGTCCCTGAGCATGTGCGCGATCAGGATCCCCCGCCCCGAGCCGGCGTCGGCGTACGGGTTGTCAAGATAGCGAACGTCGCGCACACGACGGTCATCGGCCCCCACGGTCACCAGAGCGAACTTCTCGGACTGCCCGAAGTCGTCGGCGATCAGGTCGCCTGACTGCATCGGCACTGCGTAGAGGAGTGTCTCCTTATGCTCGGGCTCGAAGTGAAGGAGCACACGGTCGATGTTCTCGGCGATATCTCTGACGGCGCTCTCGAGGCGGTAGCTGATCTGGTGCGCCTGCTCCAGGTCGTCAACGTCCAGTACCACATGGCCCTCGATGAAACGGTATGGCCCGGAGTTGCGTCCCTTCAGCTCGTGCACCTCGACCACGTCGCGGTCCGCCTCCAGCGTGCGCTGGACCTTGTTGAGCAGCTCGCGCTCAATGCTGGCGTCCAGGAGCACCCGGATGGCGCCCACGCCCAGCTCCGCAGAGGTGTATACGATGAACAGCACGATCACCAGCGTCGCCCACAGGTCGATGTTATGGCCCAGCCAGGCGGCCACCAGGCTCAGCAGGACCGCCAGCGTGGCGAGTGTGTCGATGAGCGCGTCGCGGCTGTCGGCCTCCAGCGCGGGGGAGGATGTGCGC
>JBNGDZ010000266.1:0-5379 GCA_049975765.1 Armatimonadota bacterium | reverse complement strand
CGATGGCGCCCTCCCAGCGGGAGAACGCGTAGCTGCCGACCATCGCCAGCGCCATCGCCCCCATCGTCCAGGGCAGGTTCTCGATCTCTTCCGCCGGCCCGCCGAGGATCGCCTTGCGCGCCAGCTCGTAGCCCACGATGGTGATCAGCACAGCCACGCCCAGCGAGATCAGGTTCTCGACCTTGTACAGCCCGTACGGGAAGCTGGTGGTCTTGCGGTCCGAGATCCTCACGCCCAGGTACAGCGTCCCCGACTGGGCGATGTCGCTGACGTTGTGCACCGCATCGGCCATCAGGGCCATCGATCCGGAGAGCACGGCGAACGCGTATTTCAGCACCACCAGGACCGTGCGCACCGCGACGGAGATCAGCGCGGTGCGCTGAGCGACTCTCCGCCGGTTCTCCTGCTTCTGCTGGCGCTCAGTGCTCACAGATGTTCTCGCCGCCCTCAAGCTCTCCGGACGCGATCTCACGGATCGCCTCGTCCACCGTCCCGGTGACGCCAACGCAGACTCCGATCTCCAGCATGCTCAGCATGGTGACCGCGCGCTGCCCCGCGCCGCCGGCGACCACCCTGTCAACGCCGTGCGCGTCCAGCAGCCGCGGCAGCCGCCCCGGCTCGTGGCCCGGGTTGAGCAGCTCCTGTCGCGCCGCCGGCTCACCGCCCTCGATGTCCACCAGGGTGTACTTCTCGCAGCGGCCGAAGTGCGGGGCCACATGCTCTCCATCCGTTGCGATGGCGTACCTCACTGAGCGACTCCTTTCAGTCCGTCTGCCCTTCCCCGAGCAGCTTCCTGGCGCCCTCCACGAACTGTTGCATGGCCTCTTTCCGGCGCTCTATGACCGTCACCCACGCGGCGAGTCTGGCCCGGCCGAGGTCCGTGAGCTCGTAGTTGCGGCGCGCGGGCCCCCCGCCTGACGTGTCCCATGCGGAGACCACCGCACCCTCCTCCTCCAGTTGGCGCAGGGCGCGGTAGATGGCACCAGCGTCCACCTGGGCGTCAGTCAGGCCCATCTGGTTGACCTCGCCCAGGAGGTCGTAGCCGTGTGCCGCCGCCCCTGAGCCCAGCAGATACAGCACCGCGGGCTCGATGAGACGCGAGAGGCGAGTGGCAACAGCCTGCTCCATCCTTCTGCGTCTGCGGCCGCGCCTCATGTCAAACCTCACCTATGTGTTTGTCGCATATATAGTAGCACACGCAACACCGCAATGTCAAGGCTCTGGGCCGATCGAGCACAAGATTCCGCTGAAGATTCCTGTCGTGCAGGGAGGTGGTAGTTCGCATTCTGGCGAAATGATGCAGAGATATGACGAGCCTGCGCTGACACTGTTGAGCGCGCTTCCCCGGCTGGACGCGTCGCCCACGGCACTCCGGGCAGCCCGCGGCCCGGAATGGTGGGCATAATCCCCGACCCTCCTCGGGGGGTGACGCGTCATGTGGCAGAGCCCGATGTTCGACGGACTGCTTCGCTGGTGGGAGACGGATGACGCGATCGGCCGCGAGATGGTCCTCAGGCGTGCCGCGCGCCGTCAGGCCCAGCGGCTCCTGGTACCCAGCCGGCTGCCGGACCTCGACCCGACACACTTCGGGGAGTGCGTCTGCCGCCGCGGTGGTGTCCTCCAGGCTGATGGAACGCCTCTGTCGGACGGATCACTTGCCTCCCTCAACCCCGGCCGCCTGGAGCGAATGCTCGGGTCAGGAGAGATTCGCGTCACGGGCAACCAGATCGTGGACTGCTGCGCGCCGGGGGACACGCCGCAGCCCCCGGAGGTTGATGGCCCATCGGCCCGCGAGCTGCGCGGTTTCCTCACGCGACTGCTCAAGGCTCGCGTCGATCCGCGTGAGGCCGTGCGGCTCTGCGCCGCTGCCTCTGCTCCCATGGACGTCACCACCTGCACGCTCGTGCTGTGCCTCTCGGATCCGGACACCTGGGCCATCTTCGACTGTCAGCGGGTGACCGGCCTGCGGCGGCTGTCGCTGCTGCTGGCGGGTGGCTCCTCTTGGCCGGATGCGGCCACCGAGTACGAGCAGTTCCTGGCGGCCGTCCGCGAAGTGCGCGATTCCTCCCGCGGGGTTCTGGAGGACCTGCTGGCTGTGGACCTGCTGCTGTGTCGGCTCGCCGACCTGGGGGAGGCGCGGGCCTGGAAGATCGCGGTGGGGTTCAGCGGCCCGCGGGCGGAGGCGGCCGCGATCTCCCGGCGCTGTCTCGCGGGCGGCTTCGCTGCCATCGCCCCGGACGACGCTGAGGACCCCAACATCACCCGCCTGCAGCAGATTGAGCCCGGCGACCTCGTCGTGATGCATCTTCCCGGACGCATTGGAGCCGTGGGGCGGGTCACCAGGCCCTACTACGAGGTAGATCCCGATTGGCCCGACCCCCTCGACCGCCGCTGGCGCCGCCGGGTTGGCGTGCAGTGGCTGCCGGGCGAGCGTGACTACGGCTCTCTTCTGGCCGGCGCCCAGCAACGGTACTCGGTAGTGGAGCTGTCCTCGCATGTGTTCTGGGCTATCGCCCGCATGTACCGCCACAAGTCGGAGTACGATCTGCTGTTTCGCCCGCTGCGGGGCGCCTGGGTGCTGACCTGCGACCAAGACAGGTGGGAGAGGCTCGCGAGCCTGAGCAAGCCGCTTCCGCTGCGCGACCAGTGGAAGATCCGCCTCCAGGGTGGGGAGCCGGAGACGGGGGACCTGGTGCTGCTGTTCAGGACGGGCACACAGCCCGGCTTCGTGGGTCTGGCGCGCGTTATCGCCGGCCCCCCCACCGGGCGTGGTGAGGCCTCAGCACTCTCGAGAGTTGATGTGCTCTACCAGCGGTTCCTCGAGCGGCCGGTGAGTCTGGACGCTCCCGGTCTCGGCGCGGGCCTGAATCTCTGGCAGCCGCCGAGCTGCGACGAGACCGCACGCCTCTCGGCGGAGCAGGCGGCAGTGCTGTGCGAGCGGATAGGCGCCTGCCCCCAGCGGCACTTCGTTCTCCTCACTCAGGGCACGTCAGCGACCATGACACATCCGCAGACGACATTCACCTTCAACCGCCGTTCCGCCGGCTGTCCGGAGGCGCTTTCCACCGCCATTGAGGGCGGGCAGGCACAATGTCTCGTCTACTTTGGGAGTCCGGAGAACCGCTTCGAGGGCTTTGGAGAGGCCACGGCGGCGGCGGAGCACGAGGTGCGGGTGGAGCTTTGCCGCTTCCCGCATCGTGCCGGTCTCAGCTCCTCGGGGGCCGGCGGTTCGCTGCTCCGCGATGAGACGAGGCTCTCCTCGCGGCGCACGCGCAGCGTTCTGCCCGTCTCGGCGTACGACTTCTACCGGGTGGTGGCCGCCGGCATGGGCCACGCCGGCTCCGCGGCCTCCGTGCCCCGCACGATCGAGGAGCTTGCGCGGGACTGCGGTGCGCCGGCAGAGCGCTTCCGGGAGATGGAGCGGCTCCTGCGCAGGCGTGGACAGATGATCCTCTATGGGCCGCCGGGCACCGGCAAGACCTGGCTGGCGCTCCGGCTCGCCGACTACCTGACCGGCGGCGATGAGAGCCGCCAACGGCTGGTGCAGTTCCACCCCTCCTACAGCTATGAGGACTTCATCGAGGGCATCCGCCCGCAAGCCGTTGAGGGCGCGGGCGGCCACGCCTCCGTCGCCTACCCTGTCTTGCCGGGGGCCTTCGTGACCTTCTGCGACACTGCCCGCAATGAGCCCGACGAGACCTGGGTCCTGGTGATCGACGAGATCAGCCGCGCACACCTCTCCAGGGTCTTCGGCGAACTGATGCTGGCGCTGGAGTATCGCGGCCGCGAGGTGGAGCTTGCGCACACCCGGCAGGGGGGCGACCGCAGGCGCTTCTCGGTCCCCCGGAATCTGCTGGTGGTGGGCACTATGAACACCGCAGATCGCAGCGCAGCGGCCATGGACTTCGCCCTGAGGCGGCGTTTCGTCTTCTATCCGCTGTTCCCCGACGACGCCGAGCTGGTGGTGCCGATGTTCCGGAGCTGGCTGGACGAGAACGCCCCCCGGGCGCGCTGGGTGGCGGCCCTGCTGGCGGCGCTCAATGAGCGCCTGGAGCCGGAGGTCGGCCGCGACCTGCTGGTGGGCCAGTCCTACTTCATGCGGGCGGACCTGTGCGAGCAGCGCGTGAGAGAGATATGGCGCTTCGAGGTGTATCCGCTGCTCCAGGAGTACTTCGCCGGAGCTCCCGAGCGCCTCGCCGCCTTCGACATCGAC
Organism: Armatimonadota bacterium; assembly: GCA_049975765.1. GTDB lineage: Bacteria > Armatimonadota > Zipacnadia > Zipacnadales > UBA5352 > JAYENL01. The sequence continues at coordinate 1,166 of JBNGDZ010000266.1, read as the reverse complement.
GAGCTGATCGAGGAGGCGCGGTCCCGCGCAGACTGCTCCACCCTCCCCGATCGGGATCTCGCGGTGGGCGGGGCGCCGGGCCCGCACGAGCACGGTCCAGTCACCACTGACGGTGGCATCATCCACTCGCCGGGTGGGGGCGATCATGACCTCTGACCTGCGCCTGCAGGAGCTCGAGCAACAGTACGTCTCCCTCACGCCGGACGAGGCCCAGTACCTCCTCGCCAGGCACCACGCGCACGTCGGGCTGCGGCGGGCCGGGGAGGATGGCGACGCCTGGCTGCTGGCCGCCCGCCAGTTCTGCGGCACGATTGCACTGCCCGGCGGCAGGCAACTGGCAATCGAGCCCAAGGCGCGCGTCGGTGACCTGTGGAGCCTTCTGGCCCGGGCGCCCGAGCTTGCGATAGTACTGCCGCATCCCGCGCACGGCGGCAGCATCGCCGCCGAGCCGGCGGGGGTGGCCGCAGTCTTCGTCACCGAGGCGGAACGTCTGCTGAAGCGGGGGCTGGCGCGCGGGTACCGGGAGCATCGCGAGAGTCTCTCCTCACCGCGCGGGCGCCTGCTCCTCGGCGAGCACCTTCGAGTCAGCGCGGGGCGACCCCAGCGTTTCGCCTGCGAGTTCGCCGAGCTGAGCCGCGACACTCCCCAGAACCGCTTGCTGGCGGGAGGGCTTGAGGTGGCGGACGACGTAGCGGGCCATCTGTCGCACCTGCGGGCTGGGATCTGGGCGCTCAGGCGGGCGCTCCGGGGCGTGGAGCCGGCGCGGCGCCCGACGGCGCGTAGATTGCGACCGGGGCCGGCGCGGGAGCACTATCGAGTTCCACTGGCTCTGGCGGAGATGCTGCTTGCCAGCGCCGGTCTTGCTCCGACGCCCGGCCCCCGAGAGGTCCCCGCGCTGCTCGTGGCGATGCCCCAACTGTTCGAGCGCTTCGTCCGCCGCACGCTGGCCGACGGGCTGGGGGAGGACCTGACCCCCCGCAGCACCGGGCACAGCGTGGCGCTGGACAGCGACGGTCGCACGCTGCTGACTCCGGACCTGGTCCTCCAGCGCGGTGCGCGGCCCGTGGCCGTGGTCGATGCCAAGTACAAGATGCTTCCCGCGGTGGCGTCGCCCGGCGCGCCGGGCCCCGCGGACCTCTACCAGATGCTGGCGTACTGCGTGGGCT
>JBNGDZ010000265.1:0-6881 GCA_049975765.1 Armatimonadota bacterium | reverse complement strand
GATGGATGTGGCCATCGCGCCAGCTCAGGTCGAGGGCGTGGCGAACGCCGACGACGGCGATGAACCCAAGCCGATGACGATCACCCTCAAGGTGCTGTGGGACGATGGCAGGGCGGCTGCTGCAATTGCATGCCGCGCGAGGAAGTACACGGACGATCCCGGCACGTGGCGAGAGTGGGGCTTCACTTCGCTGGACGGCATTGCTACCTTCGACGTCGCGCAGCATCCGACCGGCTGGTGGGTGGTGGAGGTCGCTCCAGAGGATCCCGGCTGCTGCAGTCTCGCCTACGGGGACAGCACCGATAAGGCCAAGAGGCTGCAAATGGGGCGCGGGGACCAGAAGACGGTTCACTTCAAGCTTTACGGACACAACGGCATTCAGGGCGCCATAAAGTTCGAGACCTTCGGCAGCGGCTACTGGGCGGACGTCGAGCTGTGGCAGGATGGCCAATGTGTGCAGGACGGAATCGTGAATGGTGACCCGAACGAGAATGGGAAGTACCCCTACACGATCGGCCCTCCGCCGCCGGCGGGCACCAACTACAGCGTCGTGGCGACCTACCGGGAGGAGGAGCCGCAGGAGAAGCCCGTCGATGGAGGAGTGCCGAACAACTGCGACGACCCCTGGTACTTCTCTGAGGGCTATTCGGTGCTGCTCGGTGGCGGGGCCCACACTCCGGTACAGGGGCCGGACTTCACGTTCTACGGGGACGGGGGCCAGGGCGGTCCGCACTGAGGTCGCTGCCCGTCAATGCTCATCGAACATGGGCGCCCGCGGTCAGGCCGGGCGCCCTCTGCTTCCCCCATCGCCCTGCGCGAGATCGAGCGCGTCATCGACCGGGAGCTGTAGGCCGGAAGTCCGACGTCGTACCGGGCGGTCACGCCTCGCCCGCCGCCTCCTCGGCGAGGCGTCGGCAGGCTGCCACGGCTCGCGGGCCGTCCGACTGCTGAGCGATGCGGCGCAGGTCCGGGAGCTGCTCGAAGATGCTGCCGCGGGCGTGGCGGGCGTTGATGTGCTCCACCAGGGCCACCACCCCCCGGGTCTTCTCATCGGCGAGCGCCTGCTCGACATCCGCGCAGAAGCGATGCATTCGTTCCCGCCGCTCTTCGGCCACCGTCATCCCGGATTCGGTGTGCAGCAGGGAGAGCAGCTCATCCTTGCGCGGCAGCCAGTCGTGGAAGCCCTGCACGGTCTCCGGTACGGTGGCCCCATGCCCGGCGCGGATGGTGATGAAGCGCCATACGCCGACCAGGCCGAAGTTGGCGTCGATGAGATCGGCGTCGCCCAGCACCAGATTCTCGATGGGATGCCGGACCGTATTGTCGCCGGCGTGCGAGCCAATGGCTGAGGCCACGCGTCCGGCCAGCGTCTCATGCACCCCCCGCGCCAGCAGCTCCCGCCGCGCCCAGCGCGCCCCGGCGGCCGCGTGGTCGCGGCCAAGCGGCTTCTCGATGTCGTGCAGCAGCGCCGCCAGATCGACGACGGTCCGGTCAGCGCCCTCCTCGCGCGCGAGGCGCAGCGCCAGGTTCCGCACCCGGAGCGTGTGCTCCCAGGTGTATCCCGGCCAGTGGTAGCCCTCCCACTGTGGCGGCCAGTGGGCCAGCCGGTCTCTGACGATCTCCTCAATATCGCGCTTGAGCCGCGCCAGTGCGCCCTCCTCTGCCATCAGGCGCCCCCGCCCTGCTCGGCCTCGGGCTCGCCCTGCTCCGGCTCGGTCTCCCCGGCCGGCGCGGGCGACCAGATCATCACCGGGCGGGTGATGCCTCCGGTGCCGATCTCATTCAGCTCTTCGTTGGTGACCTTGACGCAGATCAGGTTCTCGCGTCCAAAGCGGACGGCGTGAGTGATGTCAGTCTCTATCGGCTGCCAGCCGTTCGTCTCCCACTCACCGATATAGGTCTCATTGACCCACAGCTTGGCCGTCTCGTCCACGCCGCCGAACCACAGGACGAGCTTCCGCCCGCCCCATTTCGGCGGGACGGTGACTCTCTGGCGGTACCACATCGCCCCCCTGTAGTAGCGCAGGCCCTGATCGCTCCAGCTTGCCGAGAACGTTCTCAGCCGCTGCCAGGCATCGTCGTCGAGCCGCCGGGCCCAGTAGCGCAGGTCCTCCCCGACGTTCAGCGGGTCCATGTAGGCCCGCCACTGGTCGTCGAATCTGTGGACGAGCTCATTGCGGCCCTCCACGCGCTCAAGGGCCTGCTCCACCTCGTTGGCCCAGAACCGGTCCACCCGGGAGACGCCGCCGTGCCGCTCCATCAGCGGGGGATCGTGCTGATGCATCCACTCGCCGATCTGGCGCATCTCGTCAAGTGCCTGCTTGGCCTCGCGCCAGCGAAACTCCTCGGCCGCCTGACGCATCCGCAGGAAGGCGTCCAGGTAGGCGAAGCTCTGCTCCGCGATCTGCACGCGGGCCTCGTAGGGCGCGTCTGTCTTGGCCATGCGTTTGGCCTGCTCCAGACGCCGGAACAGGTACTTCATGACCTCCGGCGCGTAGATGTCGGGGATGTTGACGGCGTTGCCGGTGTGGTAGGGGGCGTCCCGCCGCGCACGGTCGATGCGCGTCCAGTACTGCTGCATGGGCACCGCCGCGGGGCCGTAGAACTTCTCGTAGTAGTCCTCCAGCAGGGCCTGCACATCCAGGTCGGCGTTCCACATCAGCCTCGCCATCACGTAGCCCAGTGGCCCGTAGTTGGCCCACGACATCTGCGTCTCCACGCGGAACCCGGTGATGCCCGCCCTCTTGCAGTACGGGATCTCGTAGGCCCAGCGGCTGACGTAGTTGAGGGGCAGGTTCGGTCCGGCCAGGTTGTAGCTGTAGCCCCGGTGGTAGACCTCGGGGCTGATCCTCGTCCACTCCCGGATCAGGTACTGATGATAGTTGCGCTCCGGGCAGACCGGGTTGCCCATCCCGTGCAGCCGGCAGAGCGTGATGGGGGCGATAGCCGGGACGATGCTGGGGTCGGGCACGACCTCCGTCGGCGGCCGCATGTAGTTGCTGTAGGCGTAGAACGCGAACTTGATGTCCGGGTAGAGCTGGTGCACCTGCTCGGCGACGGCGTTGGCGAAGCGGAGAAAGCGGTCGGTGATGGAGATCTCACCGCTGAAGGGGTCGTAGTCGCCGGTGTCCTGGGCCCGGCACTTGGGGCACTCGCAGAAGCCGCCCCCATCGTTGGGGCCGATGCCGAACCAGGTCCTGTCCGGGTTCTCCTCGTGCATGCGGATGATGTTCTCCGCCGCCAGGGCCACCACGGCGGGATTGGAGGTGCAGAGCTGGCTGGGCACGCGCTCGCCGTCAACGAGTGAGTAGTATTCCGGATGGGCCTGGTAGTACTGCTCCGGCGGCACCAGGCTGTTCCAGGCGTGCGAGGCCGGGAGGTGCGGGCCGCCCAGGCGGTTGCGAAGCTCCCATTCGTCGATGGCCTCCCCCTGAGGCAGCGACTGCAGACGCCTGGCCGTGAAGTCTGGCAGCTCCACCGCGCTGAAGGTCTCCATGTTCACCTGGCCCAGCCTCGGGACGACCTCGCCGATCTCGCCGGGCATGAACCACCGGCAGCCCAGGCGCTCCAGGAGGTCGTAGACCGCGTAGCACGTCGCCCGGGGCGTCGTGCCGGCGAGGCGGATGGTGTCGGCGGTCACCTCAACGAAGTACCCGCTCTGGTCCGCCGCGGCGCGCTCGCGCAGCACGTCGTTCGCCGCCGCACTCCCGATCTCGACGGTCACAGCAGGCGCCTCGGATCTCTGCAGCTCGGACCCGACGCCCGCCAGCTTCGCCATATACGCTTCGAACTCCGCAGCCGCCTTCTGCTCCATGGCGTCCGGCTCGGCGGGCAGCGCCACCGTGAAGTTCGCCCGCCCGCCGCTGACCAGAGTCACGGAGTCCGCTGCCGCCACCGCGACGAGCGACACAGCGGCGGCTATCGTCAGGAGCCTGCGCAGAGTCATCATCTCACCTCGCGAGGTCACATTATGGCGTCGGCACAAGTGTTGTCCTCTTGGCCCAGCGATTCCTTCACTGGCCCCGGTCACAGCAGAGAGGCGGGGACATGGCGCCCGCCGGCGAGAGGAAGCCTCTCCATCACCGTCCAGGCGAGCACCCCCGCCCTTCCGCGAGCGCAAGATACCACGGAGAGGGGACCACCGTCCGGCCTGGCGCCATTCCCCTCGCTCCATGGCGGGAAGACGAGCGACAATAGCGCCAACGACAAACGACCGGCGGGCAGGGCCGCCCGCTGTTCCGTACGGAGAATGCAGACGATCCTCAACGCGTAGGTCATGCTTTCAGCCCGACACCTTGCTGGGCGCCCTCACGCGCGGGTCCCACCGACAATCGCGGTCGGCCTCCCGTGGGCAGTCCCGGCTTGTCGCAGGCCTACGGAAGAGGTATCATGTCACCAGTCCGACACCACGCATACCGCCTAAGTGGAGTCAGAACCATGGACCACTCGGAGAGCCTGCACTGCCGCATCTTCGCCAGGCCCGGCCCCGAGAACACAGAGGCCACGCTGGAGGTGGCCGTTGAGCGGGCGGGCGCACTTGGACTCGGCCAGATGGTCGTGGCCAGCAGCACCGGCAGGACGGCGCTGGAGGCCGCCAGGCTCTTCTCCGGCCAGGTCATCGGCGTCACGCTGGCGGCCGGTCACTGGCAGCGGTACTGCCCGCCGGACCCCGAGCTGTGCGAGGAGGCCGAGCGCCACGGAGCGCGTATGCTCACCTGCCCGCACGCGCTGCTGGGCAGCGTGGACGCCGCTGTCAGCGCCGCGGGAGGCCTGGCGGCGGCTGAGATCGTCGCGCGCACCTACTACACCATCAGCCAGGGCGCCAAGGTCGCGGTGGAGTGCACTCTCATGGCCGCGGACGCAGGGATGCTGAACATGGACGAGGAGGTCATCGGCATCGGCGGCACCAACGAGGGCGCCGACACCGCTCTGGTCATCTCCCCAGCCTTCACCAACACATTCTTCGACCTGCGCATCCGAGAGATTCTGGCCAAGCCCCGGTAGCTTGAAAGAGGGCTCCGCCGCGCTGGAAGACGTGAGAGACGCCGTGCTCGAGAGCATTCTGGTTTACGATGCGCCGGACGCCATCGGCCTAAACATCGGCGTAGTGGCTCAGTACCTGTCCGATCTGCTCCAGTCGATGACAGTGCAGACACGCACCGACTTCTTCACGCACCATCTGGGGCAGTTCGACCTGGCGCAGGTGGACGTGCTCACCGAGGAGGTGGCCGCGCGACTGGAGGAGCGCGAGGTGCACGACCTTGTGGCCCCCGATCGGCGGGATGACCTGCCGCCGGAGAGGCCTGAGGACCGCGAGCTGGGCACGGTCTATCGTGCGGAGCCGCTGCAGGACGTGATGCGCACCCTTCTCCCGCAGGATGAGCGGGACGGGTATCTGCACATCGTCTACATCACGCAGTGCATCGGCCACTGGGAGGCGGGTCGCGACCGCTTCCGCCTGCAGATCATCCAGCACGGGCAGCCGTCGATCATCTCCACGACGGGGTTCGTGGAGGTGCCGGCGCTGCCGCGGGAGTACGCCTTCCGCCGCGCGCACCTGCTGGGCTTCGGCATGGAGGAGGCGGCCGCGGAGCTCGATGAGCGTTTCGCCCATCGGGCGCTTGCGCATGGCGACGAGCGGATCACGCAGGTGGCGACCGGCTTTGCGCTGCAGGCGCTCTTCAAGCGTCTTTTCGACGAGGAGGGCTGCGATGACCCGAGCTGCCCTCTGCATTCAGCGGCGACCCACGACGAGCTGGCCGCGGCGCACCTCAGCGGCGACAGCGGTCTCTGCGATCGCCACCTGAAGATGCTCATACAGGCCCGGCGCAAGGGCAACTGAGAGGGAACAGTCAGCCGCGCGACTGCGTCTGTACCGCCGGCGGCTAAAGACCATAGCCAACGTGGTCCGGACCGCTCCGCCCGCGGCCGGTGGTGCGAGGCTGTCGCGGGTGAAGAGGTCTGAGGAAGCGCGTGTGATCTGCGTGGAGCATCACGATGGATAGACCCAACAGGGTGCTGCAGTTCTTCCGAATCGTCAACGCCCTCCTGGTGATGGCGACCTTCGGCGTGGCCGGCTTCCTGTACGGCGGCTACCAGTCCGTGAAGGCGGTGCTGCCCGAGGACGCCGACCTGACCCAGTACCAGCCCGTGGGCACCACGGAGATCTACTCCACCGAGCGGAACTGGGACGGGACGGTCGTCGGTCGCACGCTGCTGGCACGCATCGCCAAGGAGGACCGGACGCCCGTCGAGCTGTCGCGCGTGCCGATGCACCTGCGGCAGGCGACCGTGGCGATCGAGGACGAGCGCTACTTCCAGCACCGGGGTGTAGACCCCAAGGGCATCATGCGCGCGGCCATCGAGAACTTCCAGAGCGGGCGGATCAGGCAGGGCGGCAGCACCATCACCCAGCAGCTCGTCAAGAACCTGTGGCTCACCCAGGAGCGGACCATCGACCGCAAACTCAAGGAGATCATGCTGGCCCTGCAGTTCGAGAGCAAGTTCTCCAAAGACGAGATCCTGGAGATGTACCTCAACGAGATCTGCTACGGCCATGGGGCCTACGGTGTGCAGTCGGCCGCGCAGACGTACTTCGGCAAGGACGTCTCGAAGCTGACGCTGGGTGAGGCGGCGCTGCTGGCCGGCCTGCCCCGGCGTCCGAGCTACTACTCGCCATATGTGGACCCCAAGCGGGCGAAGCAGCGGCGGCGCGTTGTGCTGCAGAAGATGGTCGAGATGGGCTACATCACCTCGGACGAGATGCTGGAGGCCGACAGGGAGCAGATCCAGAGCCGGCTGGCGCCGCTGCAGGAGAAGGGTGTGGCGGTGCTGCGCGCTCACCACTTCACGAACCTCGTGATCCGCACCCTGTGCAAGGA
>JBNGDZ010000264.1:0-6901 GCA_049975765.1 Armatimonadota bacterium | reverse complement strand
CTCCCAGCCCTGCGCGCCGCGCGGCACGTGGAACCGGCGCATGTAGCGCAGCGCACGCTCCATGGCGGCCACGGTCTCAGGATCGCCGGAGATCGCCGCCCAGCGGGCGAGTGTGAGGGCCTCCCGCGCGCAGATGCCGATGGTCCGCGTACCACGCTCGCCGAGGGCACTGCGGCGCTCGTCGGGGTGGAAGCCCCAGCCGCGGTCCTCCTCCTGCCGCTCGAGGCTGGAGCGGGCCTGGTCCCTGATCCCGCGGAGGGCCTGGGGCATGTGACCCCAGTGATAGGGCAGCTCGCCGCGCATGATGTGGCACATGGCCCCGCTGGCCAGGCCCTCCGGCCCTGCTTCGCGCACCGTCTTCTCCGCGATGAGCCCCACCCGGTCCAGGAGGCGCCGGCGGGCCGATTCGGAGGCGACCGCTCGTGCGTCCATCAGCATCAGCGCCGCGAAGCCGGGGGCGTTGGCGGAGCCGCCTCCCACCACGTGCAGCGACTGCTGGCTGTCAGCATCCCACACGGTCTCCATGAAGCCGTGCCGGCACAGGGCCATCTCGTCCGCAAAGCTGCGCGGCCAGCCCTCCGGCGGCGGAAAGCCCACCAGGCTATCGAACCAGGCGAAGGCGCCGGTCGCGTCCGGCTCCGGCCACCCCGCGACCACCCACTGGTCGAGCACCAGCGGCCGGTCCGGCTGCATCTCGTAAAGCTCCTCGGCCGCCGCGTCGCCTGCAGCGACACGAGCGTTCTCGGGCACGAAGTCCGGCACGGAGGGCAGGAAGAGCTGCATGAGGTGGTTGTCCTGGTGCTCGATGAAGTTCGGGGACGCGAAGCCGGCCGCAGGTGCCATCCGCTCCCCGTCCCACCGTCGCCGGGGGTCCCAGATCAGAGCCATGCAGGGCCCGTCCGGCTCGGTCTGCGTCATCATCATGGGGACCGTGACCTTGAACCTGTGCGGGACGGTGCGCACGTTCAGCGGCGGCGCCAGGTCGCGCGTGCTGGAGCTGGGCTCATCGCCGTAGAGGAACTCAAGACCGGGGAAGACCGCCATCCCCTTGCCCGCGCCCGTCGTCCGGTCCCCCACATGCAGCGCCGGCCCGCGCAGAGCTCCCAGGAGCATCGGCCGCCGGGCGCGAGCCTCGACGCGAACCCGCGCGGCCTCGACTCCGGCGGGCAGCACCAGCCGCACGGTCACGTCCACGGCGCCCCCGGACGGCGACAGCCACTCCCCGCGAGCAGTCAGCCTCGCGGGGGTATCGGCGCGCGCGCTGACACGCTCGATGCGCAGTCTCCCCTCCGCTCCACCCGGCTCCAGTAGCTCCACCAGCGGGGCAACCGAGCCGACCGGGTGCCAGCTCCCATCCCGCCGCGCCCAGACCAGGGCGCCCAGACCGGGCACCCGCGTCTGCACCAGCCAGCGGAGCAGGCCATTGGCCAGCAGGACGTAGCCGGAGCCAAGCTCGCGCGCCTCCAAGGGGCCGGGAGCCTCGCGAGGCAACTCAGGGAGCGCCGGCCAGACGTGAATACTCGCGGTCGCTCGACCGACGTGCCCGGCCACATCACGCACCTCACAGGACACGGGGCACGCACCCGCCGCTCGTGGTGGCATCTGGAACTCCACGGCCGTCTCGTCCCCCGGCGCCAGATGGTCGATCGCCCGGTCATGGCCCGTGCAGGTGACGGTGGCGCGGTCGATGGGCAGCACAGCGCCCAGGCCGGCGTTCTTCACGCCGGCCCGCAGCAGGACCTGCTCCCCGGCGAGGTTCACGGCCCGCGCCGGACCGATGCCCGTCAGCATCAGTCGCGGCCCGAATGCCCCGCCCCACATGGTCTCCGCGCGACCCTCTGCTACCCGGACGCGCCAGCCCTCGCACCCGGGCACCTCGCCGAAGTCGAAGCGCACCGCCAGCAGTCCCGCCTCGGCGCGCGCATTGCTGATCGCCTCATCGGGGATCGGCTCCCCCGCGGCGTCGAGCGCCTCCACGACAATCGTGGCGCCGCCCTCGGCTGCATCGGCGATGACCATCCCGGAGGTGCCGATCTGCGGACGCATCGGAGCCAGGTGCGTCGCCTCCGCCGCCACCAGCATGGGCTCGCCGAAGTTCGCCCAGTCGTAGCTGGAGTCGCCGGCCTCCCCTGCGTCGGTGACCAGCTCCACCGTGAAATGCCTCCGCTGCCCGGCAGAGAGCCCGCCCAGGTCTGCCACGAGCGGCTCCCATCGACTCTCCGCGAGCCGGGTGCGGGCCACCTCCGCGCCATTGACGCGCACCGCAAACCGGACGCCATCGGGGGTATGCTCCCGGTCATCCCACTTCACCCCATCCGCGAGGCCGGCCCAGGCGACGAAGAACACGCGCATCGCCTCAGGGGCCTCGAAGCTCGCGGGGGGGAAGGTGAGCGTCGTGGGCTCGCGGTCGATCGGGTGCAGGAAGATGGCCGGGCGCGGCTCGCCGCCCGCCGTGGCCGGCCGCCGCACCGTGGACTCCATCGCGTGCTCGTCACGGGCGGAGGCGAACTCGTCGAGGCCCTGCCAGAACACGGTCAGGCTCCTCCGCTGCTGGCTTTGGGCAAGGCATGTGGCACAGAGCGCCAGCGCACCGATCAACGTCAGACCGCGCATCAGTCCGGGCATCTTCTCTGCTCCCTCCTCGGGCCGCCGCTACTGCGGGGGCTCCTCCGGGCGATAGCGCATCGTCACCTCGTTCACGGTGGGGATGATCCCATACAGATCCGGCCGCCTGCGCTCGAAGATCATCCGCCGCCAGCCGGGGCGCTGCTCCGGGATGTCCTCACTGAAGTACGTGGGGATGCCGGACTCGCCGCGCGTCGGCTGCTCGGGCTTGCGGCCCGCGTAGTAGACCTTCTCCCGGTCGAAGTCGATATCCACGTGGATGACGCCCTCGGCCTGGAACTCGGAGGCTGCGCGGACCTTCCCGTAGGGGTCCACGATGACGCTGCGCAGGCCCGGATCCGAGCTGTTCCAGTGCGCGCAGGCCATCCAGACACCGTTGTCCACGGCACGCGCGCGCAGCATCATCTCGTTGGTGTAGCCGTCGGCGCCCCACATCTGGCTGGGGTCGAAGATGATCTCCGCGCCCTTGAGCGCCAGCACGCGGTCGATCTCCTGCACGTAGAGGTCGCCGCAGAGGTGGATGCCGATGCGCGCGAAGTCGGTGTCGAATACCTGGATCTCGTCGAAGCCCTCCGTCCAGTAGATCGGCTCCCTGAAGACCACCTCGCCGTCGCGATTCCACACCCAGGCGTGGCTGCGGTGGGCCTCCTCGTCGAGGCCTCCGATGACGATCCACGACTGCATCTGCCGGGCGCGCTCCGCCACCATCTGCATGACTCGCTGCTGCGTCTGGGTGCTCTCGCGGGAGCCCATCTCGGAGAGGAGCACGATGTCGGGCTTCACCGCCGCGGCCCGGTCGAGCACCTCCAGCATGACCTCCGGGACGTTGTCCTTGCGCCACATGTCCTCGCCCCAGAAGTAGCCCACCGCCACCCGGGCAGTGCGCTTCGCGAAGTCGGGCGGCTCGGGCGGCTCCCAGGGCTGCGCGATGGGCGCGAAGGCCGTTCGGTCGCCCATGCAGTTGACGAAGAAGACCGGCTCCGCCTCGTAGTAGGGGTACGGGTCCTGCTTGCGCCGGTCGAGGTCCACGATCGCGGTGGCGACTCCCGCCTCGTAGCCGGTATCGGCGATGGGCGTGCCGGCGCGGTTGAGGATCATGCTCCTGCCCCACGCCGCGCCCTGCATGCCCATGCGATAGCGGTTGGTGATGTAGGTGCGCGGGTCGGCGTACATTGAGGTCACCATCGGGCAGTGGTTGTCCAGGCAGCGCGCCTTCAGCAGCGGGAGCCACTGGTAGTGCTCCCGGAAGCGCTCCGGGTAGTGCTGCCAGATGAGGAGGTCCGCGCCCTGCATGGCCTCCACGGTGTAGACCTCGGGGAAGTAGAAGTCCGAGGTGATGCTGAAGGCCACGCGCCCGAAGTCGGTCTCCAGCACGGGAAGCTCGTCCCCCAGTGCCATGCGGTCGTCGGGGAGCGCGTGTGTCTTGCGATACCTCCCCGCCAGGCGTCCATCGCGGCCCAGCAGCACCGACGTGTGGAAGGTGGCGCCGTCCTGCCCGGCCTCCGGCATGGCCAGCGCCAGCCATGTCTGATGCTCGCGCGCCAGCTTCGCGAAAACGCTCAGGTCCTGCTCCTCATGCCCCTCGCGGAAGGACACGAAGGGCGTGAAGGGCGCCACGATGAGGTCATGTGAGCCACGTCCGGCCGCCTGCTCGATCATCTCGACCAGGTGATGGAGGTTCCGGTGCTCTTCATCGTCAAGCAAACAGAGGGTGGAGATGGTCAGCGCGCGGGCCTCGTTTTCAGCCGCCGCGGGGGTGTCGCGCACGCCCAGCAGAACCAGCAGAATCATCGCCAGGATCAGAAGCTTCATGGGCCGCCTCCCGATATGCCAGTGCTCGGCAAGGGGGATCGCTCTGTGCCGCCGCCTCCAGGATCGTGGGCGTCATCTTCCCCGCAACCCGCGCCCGCGCCTTCCCAGGGGAGGCTCCGATGCACGGGCTCAGGCAGGTCTTTGCGCGTGTTGCGCGAACTCGGCATGACACGGGCCCGGCCGCCGGCCGGAATCCACGCAGCATCAGCAGTGAGGGAGATGTCATGAGCGAGCCGCTCGCCTACGTCAACGGAGAGTGGATGCCGCACTCGGAGGCCACGATCTCCATCTTCGACTCAGCGGTCATGCTCGGAGACTGCGTGACCGAGTCCACGCGCACCTTCAACCAGGAGCCCTTTCGGCTGGAGGACCATGTGGCGCGCCTGTATCGCTCCATGAAGGTGTGCCGCTACGATTTCGACATGCCGCCCGATGAGATGGTCGCCCTCAGCCACGAGGTGCTGGACCGCAACCGGCAGTTCTACGGGCCGGACGAGGACATGTGGCTGGTGCACAACATCTCCCGCGGCGGCTACCCTATGAGCGGCGACCAGAGCGGCGAGCGGGTGCCGACCGTCATGCTCAACACCGCGCCGATGGACCTGACCTACTGGGCGGAGTTCTACATCCACGGCTGCCACGCGGTGACCCCGCCCTCGCGGATGATGCCGGCGCAGTCGCTGGACCCCAAGATCAAGAACCGCTCCCGCATGGCCTACACCCTCGCGGAGCTGGAGACGAAGCTGGTTGACCCGCGCGCCCAGGGTGTGCTGCTTGACCAGGACGGCTACATCACCGAGAACAAGGGCGGCAACTTCTTCCTGATTCAGGACGGCGTGGTGCGCACGCCGCGCACGCTCCAGGCGCTGGCGGGCGTGACCCGGCAGACGACGCTGGAGATCGCCGACGATCTGGGCATCCCCACCCAGGTCCGTGACCTGCAGCCCTACGACGCCTACACCGCTGATGAGGCCTTCTTCACCTCCACACCCTACTGCATTATGCCCGCGACCATGTTCAACGGCCTGCCGGTCGGCGACGGCAAGGTGGGGCCGGTCACTATCCGGCTGCTCGAGGGCTGGGCCAAGCTGACCGGCGTGGACGTGGTGGAGCAGGCCATGAGTCAGCTCGACGAGGCCGAGCGCGACCGCATAGTAACCGAGCGCCCCAACTGGTGGCAGCGCCGGAGGGCCGGCGACTGAAGACGGTCGAGCTGTCTGACCAAACACGATTGCGCAGAGGAGAGCACCGTGGAGCTTCCCGACATCAGCCGATCGCTTGCACTCTATGACCGCGCACTTCAGATCATCCCCGGCGGCACACAGCTCTTCAGCCGCCGGCCGGAGCGCTTCGCGCCCGGCGTCTGCCCGCCGTACGTCACCCACGGCAAAGGCACCCGCGTCTGGGACCTTGACGGCAACGAGTATATCGACTTCCTCTGCGGCGTGGGGCCGGTTATTCTAGGGCACGCCTACGACCGCGTCACAGAGGCGGTGGTCGAGCAGGTCCGCAGGGGCAGCGCCTTCCCGGTCAACCACCCTCTGGAGGTCGAGCTGGCGGAGCTGCTCATCGAGACCGTGCCCTGCGCGGACATGGTGCGCTTCTGCAAGGCCGGGGGGACCGCCGACGAGATGGCGGTGCGCATCGCGCGCGGGCACACCGGCCGCGATAAGGTGGTCTTCTGCGGCTACCACGGCTGGCATGACTGGTACCTGGCGGCGAACCTGGGCGACGACGAGACGCTCGAAGGGCACCTGCTGCCAGGCCTGGACATCCGCGGCGTGCCCCGCGCGCTGCGAGGCACCGCCATCCCGTTCGAGTACAATGACCTGGACTCGCTGCGTTCGGCGCTGGAGGCCAACCGCGGCGAGGTGGCCGCCATCATCATGGAGGCCTCCCGCACCGACATGCCCCGGCCGGGCTTCCTGGAAGGCGTGCGGGAGCTGGCCGACGAGCACGGGGCTGTGCTGATCTTCGATGAGGTCATCACGGGCTTCCGGCTGGCGCTGGGCGGCGCGCAGGAGAGGTACGGGGTGATCCCGGACCTGGCGACCTACGGGAAGGCCATGTCCAACGGCCATCCGATTGCCGCCGTGTGCGGCAGGCGCGAGGTCATGCAGGACGCGGCCACCATGTTCATATCCAGCACCTACTACAGCGACGCCGGCGGTATGGCGGCGGCGCTGGCGACGATCCGGGAGCTGCGTGACACCAACGCGCTGGAGCACATCCGCCAGATGGGGCAGATGCTCATCGACGGCTTCGCAGAGCTGGCCGAGAGACACTCGGTCTCCGCCGCCATGCTCGGGCCGCCCCCCTGCACCCATCCGCACTTCGACTGCCCGCAGGAGCTGGCCAAGGACATCACGACCCTCTACCTGCAGGAGATGTACCGGGGCCGCATCCTGGCATGCACCGTCAACTACATCTGCTACCAGCACAGCCCCGAGGACATCCAGGCCTT
>JBNGDZ010000263.1:0-6933 GCA_049975765.1 Armatimonadota bacterium | reverse complement strand
CATATGCGCTAACTTAAGGCCTGATAGTTGTTTTCGAGCGTCTGCAGGTCGCTGAGATTCCTGGGATGCCGTGCTCTGGGGCTGTCGCAGATATGTCGGCTCAGGCACGCCCAGTTGTCGATCAGAGTTCGGATCGTGATGACGCCTTTGACTGTCGTGCACAGAAACTCAGTGAGCATCCGGCACAGCCGCCATTCGCTGAGCGGTCTGGGGCCGAAGCGGGTATCCCCAGGGAAAAAAGGCGAGCGCGGCGTCGCGGAGCTCCTCGACAATCAGCGCACCTACTATGTTCGCATACAGGTAGGTCCGCGCCAGCCGCTCGTCACGGGCCCGTAGTCTATCGATATCAAGGATGCTTTTGAGCCGCTTGAAAAAGATCTCGACCTGCCACCGTAATCGGTACAGCTCCAGCGCCTCCACGGCGGGCAGCACATCGGCAGGCAGGTCGGTAACGACAAAGATGAAACCGGCCGCCCGCAGGCTGTTGCAGTGAGGCTGTCTGCCCTTGCGGCTGCTGGTCCGGCGACGAACACGCACGCGCTCTTTCTCAGCGGCTTGCGCGCTCTTGCGGATGGCCACCAGGCGCACCGGGTAGCGCTTTTGGTCATGTTCGAAGGCCACCTGCCAGTCGCCGATCTCGCCCGGGGCAAGCAGCTCCAGACACCGCAGAATGTCAAGGGGCCCATCGCTTGCGGCGATCAGCGGGAAGTTCTGCCACCCGATGCGGGTCAGCACGTGAGCCTGGCGGTCCAGGACGGCGGCCACGCCGGGGCGATGACCGTAGCCACGATCACCGACCGCGATCTCACCCGGATTGAGCGGGTGGCGTGTGAAGGTCTCGCCGCCCTCCGGCCCGGTCAGCTCCACCGACCTGATGCGCAACCGCTGCAGGTCCAGCCCCAGGTGCAGCCGCCAGTCGGTGCCGGTGCTGCCGGGCCCGGACACGACCGAGGCGTCGATCAATCGCACCGGCAGGTCGGGAGCGTCCGTGGGCAGGCCCCGATCCTGCATCCACACCAGGATCAGGTGGCCCAGCCAGTCTGCCGAGTTCTGCAGGCGCTTGAGCACCGCCACATCCGACAGGCGGCCGATGCCGGTGACCTCAGCCCAGGCTGCGGTCTCGCGCAGGGACATGTCGCACAGTCCGTAGGCCAGGCACATCCGCAGGAGGTCCTCGGCGCAGGAAATCTCTCTTCTGCGCTGAAGTGCTAACTTCTCTTTGGCGCTCGTATCAAGGTCCGCGGGGAAGAGGTTGCGCACATAGACCCAGTTGTCAGCCACAACAGCCGAGGTATCCATGGCCGACAGTATATCACATCTCAAGACATCAAGGAAGCGCTTAAGTTAGCGCATATGGGGGAGGTCCCCGGGAGACGGTGCGGAACTGGCCGGGCGCGTTCGAGTTGTAGCTCAGGGAGCTGGTCCGAATGGCCCGCTATCCGCAGCAGCCGGTGCTAGTGACGTCGCCATGGGACGGCGATGTCCTCAACCGCCACGATGGGCGTGAGACCGATGAAGGGCTCACCATCGAGGTCGAGGGCCTCGCGCCCGACGGTGAGGAGGTTCTCGTCAATGGCGTAGCCGCTGAGCGCGATGGGGACCGCTTCGCCGCCGAGGTCCTGCTCACGGCACCCGAGAACACCCTGAGGGCATGTAGTCCTTCCGGCTCCGACAGCATCACGCTGCTGTACGACCGCCACTCCTACAGGCGCTTCCGCTTCTCCGTCGATGACAATGTGCTGTTTCTGCGCGACCTCGCCGACGAGCCGCCGGAATCGCTGTTCGACCACTGGTACCTGGCCTTCTGGCGGCAGATGCACGAGCGCTTCGGCGCGAAGATACACATCAACATCTACTACCAGTGCCCCGGCTTCATCCTCCCCGAGATGCATGACAGGTGGCGCGAGGAGTGGGCCGCCAACGCCAACTGGCTGCACCTGAGCTTCCACGCCCTGCAGGACCAGCCGGCGAACATCTACCGCAACGCGCCCGGGCGGCGCGTGGCGCGCGACTGGGAGATGGTGCAGGACGAGATAAGCCGCTTCGCCACCGACGCGGTGACCGGCGACACCACCACCGTGCACTGGGCGGAGGCGACACGCGAGGCGGTCGGGGAGCTGTATGCACGTGGCATCCGCAAGCTCATCGCGCTGCCGGGCTTCACACCTGAGGGTGAGCCGAAGACCTCCTACCACCTCGACCGCGCCCAGACCCAGCACCTGCTCGAGCGCGACGCCTGGCGCGACCCGGAGACCGGCATGATCTTCGTCGCGTGCGACGAGGTGGTCAACGGCTACTCGCTGGAGGATGTCCCCCGGGTTCTCGATGAGCAGGAGCAGAGCCCGCACACCTGCGAGCTCATCGAGCTGCTCATCCATGAGCAGTACTTCCGCGAGGAGCTGGCGATCTACCAGCCGGACATCACCGACAAGGTGGTCGCGGCGCTGGAGTGGGTCACCCAGCGCGACTACGAGCCCTGCTTCTGGTGCGAGGGCTTTCTGGGCAACACGCGCGGCTGGCCGCAGCAACCTGACTGAAGGCGGGATTGGGCGACCTACAGCGCACTTACCTCCAGCCCCTCGGTGTCGAGGATCACGTTCATGGAGGCGCTGAAGTGCGCCGGGTCGCGGACGAAGGCCAGGTAGTCGCTCAGCCTCTCCGCGCAGTTGACCGAGTTGTGCGCCAGCACGATGGCGTCGGGGCTGAGCCTGTCCAGCGCCGCCTCCAGGATCTCCAGGTAGATGCCCTTGCCCCGGCCGCGGTCACCGTTCGCGTCGAGATACAGAAGATCGATGGGGTGCGGGTACTCGGCGACGAACTCCACGGCATCGGCCGCGACCACGCGCGCGGTGGCGGTGGGGTCGATCCCGCGGGTGTTCCGCTCGGCCCGCTCGGCCTCATCAGGCTTGATCTCCACGCCCACGAGGTCCTTCGCTTCATAGACCGCGCCGGGCCCCGCTCCGGCCCCTGCGTTGCAGATGAAGGTGAAGCCGCAGAAGACCCCGGCGGCGATCATCCGCGCCGGCCGCCGGATGGCGTTGATGGCCCAGATGAGCCGCTCCATTCTGGGCGTGATGGCCGTCCACGGCACCTCGAAGCCCTCGCGCACCGCGGCCCGGTGGGCCAGGAAGCGCTCGGCGTCGTAGTCCGCGTAGGGGAGCGCACCCGCGGCCACAAGCTCCTGCAGCGCGTCATCCACGACCGCGATCTCGTCCGCGAGCGGCTCCAGCTCCGCGAACGGCTCGCTGGCGGTCATCGTGTAGCTTTCCCAGTCCGCGGCGCGGAACTCCCCGTCGATCCTCACTGCTCCCCCTCCATTGCCGCGGCCTTCGCGTCAAGCTCCTCGAGTGTGAAGCGCACGCTGAGGATGAAGGGCTCCTCGCCCTCGATCCAGTGGCCGTAGGTGGTGGCCACGATGGTCCCGTCCGGCAGCATCTCCAGCGCCGGATACGCGCAGTCGGCGCCCTTGGTGTTGTCCGCCAGCCGCACGCGGTACTGCCCCTCGTTCAAGTTCACTATGTCATCCCAGGTGCCGACCCAGCCCACCCAGTCGCCCTTGGTCGGGCTCTCGTGCGTCGTGTCACGGAAGGAGATGAACAGCCGCCCGTCGGGGGCGTAGACGGCCTGGTGCCGGTCGCCGGTCAGGGCGCCGGGAAGCTCCACCGGCTCGCTCCACGTCTGGCCCTCATCGGTGCTGAAGGACACGAAGGAGTTGAACTGCCGGCTGTTCTCGCGCAGGAGCATGGCGATGGTATCGCCATCGGGCGAGCGAACAAGCCCCGGCTCGCACAGATTCGCCTCCGAGTGGGTCACCAGCGGCTCCGGCTCGCCCCACGTGAGGCCGCCGTCCTCGCTGAGGACCCGATACACGATGGCCGGGTGCTGCCGCTCGCCGGCATTGTCGATGAACCGGCCGTCATCGTGGAAGACCGCCATGTAGCGCCCGTCCTTGAGGCGCATGCAGTCGGCCATCGCCACCACGCCGCCGTAGTCGCCGATCGGCGCCAGCGGCGTCCAGGTCTCGCCGTCGTCCTCCGACACCGCCATGCGGATCGGATACAGCCCCGAGAACA
The DNA here is from genome assembly GCA_049975765.1 of Armatimonadota bacterium. Taxonomy (GTDB): domain Bacteria; phylum Armatimonadota; class Zipacnadia; order Zipacnadales; family UBA5352; genus JAYENL01. The sequence continues at coordinate 2,860 of JBNGDZ010000263.1, read as the reverse complement.
TGATCAGGCGCCTGACGCCCTCAGGGTCCACCACCCGGTAGATGGTAGGGACCTCCCTGGAGGTCGCCCAGTTCTCGGGGGTGGGCAGCCGCTCGCTCCAGGTCAGCCCGGCGTCGGTGGAGCGCTTCATGACGATGGCTCCCCCGCCGTGGCCCTTGGGGTAGACGCAGATCATGGTCCGGTTGTCCTCGAGCAGCACCGTGGTGGGGTGGCCGAGATACTGCCCTTCCTCGCGATCCACCACCACCTGCCGGTGCTTCTCACCGTCGAGGTCGATCAGCGGGATGGAGTACCCGCGCGGCTGGTCCGCCATGGTCATCACGGCTCCCGTGCTCAGGATCAGCGCGATGGTCAGGCCAAGTCGCCTGTCCTGTCGCCGCATGGTTTTCATTGCTCCAGAGCTACGTCAACGTCGGTGTGATAGAACCACTCGATGGGCAGGCTGCGGAGCTTGAGGTGGATCAGCCGCGGCTCGGCATACCGCTCGTGCACCCAGTAGGTCAGCAGGGCGCGGTCCTCATCGAAGGTGACGCTGGTGTACGCGAAGCCGCAGTCGGGCGCATCCTCCAGCACGCGCCGGTGGCGCCACGTCCGGCCCTCGTCAGCGGAGACCGCCGTCACCAGCGGGGTGCGAATGCCGCCGTGGTCGGTGCCGGGCGCGAAGGTGTCGTTCCAGACCAGCAGGAGGTCATCCGTGGCGGGGATGCGCGCGATGGTGGAGGGCGCCTCCGGCGCGCGCACGCCCATCGGCTCCCCCGGCGTCCATGTCGCGCCCTCGTCGAATGACAGGGAGCGGTAGATCTGCCCGAGCTGCGTGCGGATGACCATCAGCAGTGTGCCGTCGCGCAGCCGCACCACGCCGGGCTCCATCGAGCCTCTCTTCGGCAGCGGGATGACGGACTCGCTGCGCGTCCAGCTCCGCCCGCGATCGTCGGAGACGAAGGCGCCGGCTACGCCGGAGGAGCCCCGGGTCAGAACCTCCTGCCGCCAGCAGATGGGCGCCACGAGCCGCCCTGATGGGAGCTGCACGACCCGGGCGTTCATGATGATGTGGTAGCCGCGGCCGTCGGTGATGCGCACCGGATCAGACCAGGTGCCGGCCTCATCGCTCGAGAGCCGCCCGTAGAACTGCAGGTCGCTGGTGGAGTTCTTGACCCCGTACACGAAGAGGATCTCGCCGCTGTCGAGCCGCAGAAGGCTGACCGACATCACGTTCTCGTCGCCGACGTTCTCCTGCAGCGTGTAGCGCTCGCTCCAGGTCCTGCCGCCGTCGTCGGAGACCTTCGCGGAGATGCGCGCGGGAGCGTCATCGGCCGCGCCGCCGTAGAAGTCCGACCACGCCAGCAGCAGCCGCCCATCCTGCAGCGCGACGATGTCGCCCTCGGTGTTGCGCGGGTTCTGCTCGGTGGCCTCCGCCACGATCAGCCCGAAGTCGTCGGGCACTGGTATCACCCCATCTCAGGCTCTGCAGAGCGCCGCGCACCGTGCGCAGGAGCCCGGCAGGCTACGCGGCTCGGGACCGATTCCGGTCCCCGGGGGCCGGGACCTTCCCCGAATCCAGGCGCGGCCCTGCCCGCAGCACCTGCCGCACCGCCCCCAGCATGGTGATGGCGGTCATGATCCGCGCCGCCGAGGCCCCCTCCTCCTGCATGGCAGTCAGGTGCTCCTGCATCTGCTCTTCGAGCGCCGCGAGAGCCCGCAGCATGTCGTGGAACCTCGCAACACACTCCCGGAAGTGCTCGTGCGCGACATCCGGCGGCGCCTGTACCGTGTCAGACACGCTGATCACCTCTGGAGACAGGGTGTAACGCCCCACGCATCTGACATTATCGTCACGTGCTGAGATATCTTTACACGCCGTGGCGTGCTTGAACACTCCGCGCGATGGCCGTCGGGCTGGAAGCTGAGAGCGCGCAACAGCGCGCTCTCACCTGCGCCGGACGGTCGCCGTCAGGCGCAGCCCGACCTACGCGAGTGAAGGCGGTGAGATCAGACCGTGATCTCCTCGAACTCCGCCGTTGCCGGGTTCGCCGGCGCCACCCACATCTTCCGGAGCTGCGGGCACATGATGGCCGCCGCGCAGGTGGTCGTGGCGTCGGGGTCATCCGCGGGCGGCCGGCAGACGGGGTGCTCGCCCTCGTCCAGCCGCAGGCCCGCCATCAGGTCCTCCAGCGTCAGCTCGCCCGCGCGCTCCCGCAGGTAGCCGTCCAGCAACGCCTCCCGCGCCAGCGAGTTCTCGCTCGGCTCCCCGACCTCAAGCTCGCGAAGCTCCTCGTCGTGGTAGTGGTTGGCGTGCACCAGCAGCCCCTCGGGCATCGGCAGGGCGGTGTGGCGCGTGGCCGTGGTCTCCAGGCCCGTGGCCGAGCCGGAGATCGAGGCCACGTAGTAGTAGTGCCCCGAGGCCCGCTGGGCCCATGCGATGGCCGCCCGCGCGGAGGCGTAGTCCGGCGAGCGCAGCGCCTCGTGAATCATCGCCAGGTACATCACGCCGGGGCGCGCGTCGCGCGGCACGACGTTGGTGTTGCCGACGGCGATCTGCCGCGCGCTGAGCCCGATCAGCGACAGGCAGCCCGAGGTGGTGAGCGTCACCCAGGCTGGGCCATCCTCCGGCTCACGGCGGAACACGCGCATATGCTTCTCGGCGAACTGGTGCATGTCCCAGGTCTGGCCCACGTAGGTGAGGCCGTCGGCCGTGGCCGCGCCGGTGGCGATGAATGATGTGCAGCCCTCGCCGGCCAGCTCGCCCTTGAGCACATCGATGTAGTCCGTGTACCCGTTGCCGATCAGCAGCTCGTCCGGGCCCACTTCCAGCGCGTCGGCAAGCGCCATGAACTCCGCGTAGACGGGCGGCGAGTGCTCC
>JBNGDZ010000262.1:0-6965 GCA_049975765.1 Armatimonadota bacterium | reverse complement strand
GATCGTGGCTGAGGCCCTGCTCCCGGAGCTGCAGGTATCCCCCACACACATCAGCCCGGTGCCCGGTGAGCCGCTGGACCTGAAGCTGAATCTGAGCAGCCTGAGCGGCCAGCCGGCCAGCGGTTCGGTGTCGCTGGCGTGGCCCGAGGGCTGGAGCGACGGTGAGGCGGTGCCGGTGAGCAGCGACGGCCAGAATACCCTCACACTTCGCCCGCCGGTGGATGCCGAAGCCACGAACCTGGAGGTGGTGCTGCGTCTCACCCACCAGGGCCGGGTCTGCTACGTTCCGTTCGTGGCCCGGATGCGGCCGCGGGTGGAGGTGAAGATGATACCGGATCACTTCAGCGTCCTCGCCGGCAAGCGCACCGAAGAGGCCGGACTTCACATCACCAACCACACCCAGCGGGCGGTCGAGGCCGAGCTAACCACTGCCTGCCCGGCTGAGTGGTCAGTTGACGCGGAACGCGAGGATCTCTCCCTGGCTCCGTCGGAGACCGTGACGGTCCCCTGCACGGTCACATGGCCGCGGTTCCACCCCGAGAGCCTCTATGATCTGCTGGACGGTGATGTGCAGGTGCGCGTGCGCGGCGAAGAGGTGGACCAGAGGACAGCGACGACCGTGCGCGTACACATGCCAATCACATGGGTCATCTACTCTCCGCTGGGGACAGAGCTGAACGATCAGATATCCACCGGCGCCCACTGGCTGAAGATCCTGGCTCACCTGGTGCATACCGCGCACGGCAATCCCTACCATGGCAGTGGCCACACCATTGATGACGCCCTGGTCGCCATCGACAGAGCCATCCAGCGTCAGCAGGCCGGCAACCAGCGCGTTGTGCTGTGGCTGCGCGCCGGCGAGCAGACCGATCAGCTCGCCCGCCCGGAGGTGGCCCGGAAGCTCTCGAGGCTGATGGAGTTGGGCGGAGGGGTGATCCTGCAGGAGGACATCTTCCGCCTCTCGGAGGCCAACCGAGCTCTGCTCGACAGCGAGGTCTGTCCCATCGGAGCTCCCTATCGGACGCGCGACCGTGCGGGAGGCGACTGGCGGCTCACCAGGCCGGACAGCCCTGCGGTGCACAAGTTCGCCCAGAACGTCCTGGAGGGCGACGCTGAGTGGAGGATCCCGGAAGGCTCGCAGCCGGCCGGGCTGCGCTTCGCCGTGAAGCCGTGGGCGGAGGTGGTGGCCACCAACGCCGAAGGCGATCCGACGGTAGTGGTCTCGACCGACCCCCGGCGCCCAGTGGCCTACATCGCCGGATCGCTGGAGGGGCCCTACATGGTGGACCGGCAGGGCGTGAGGGAGTATCCGAACCAGATGTCACATCTGCTCTACTTCTACGCGGAGCTGGCTCGATGGCTGAGCGTCTTCGGCGCCGGCGGCGTATAGGCTGCAGAGCGAACGCGGATCAGCGTTGTGAGGAGCCGCTCTATCTGCGAGGCCGGCGGGATCATCGCAGAGGCCCCAGGTATGTGAGGGAGCACCCGCGGATGCCGCTGCTACAGGCGACGGTGGTGCAGCCGCAGCCAGCCGCGCAGCGGCCACAACGGCGTTGCCCAGCATGACTCACGTTTTCTTCTCTCAGGTTGAACCTTTTGAGAGGCTACTACGTCGAATAGTATGCGAGGGCGGAGGAAAGCCTGTAGCGATAGCGACGGCTGTGTGATCCACGCGAAGGTTCCAACCCTCCCTCCTTCACGTGACAGGCGCACACTCCGCCCTCGCTTACTGAGACTAACTGGACGCACGGGTCGGGGCCGACGGTTTGACACACTGCGAGAATTCACTCGCCTCAGACCCCCTACAGCTCGTCTCGTGTTTCTCCTCATCATCAATGCAGCGCGCAGGGCCCGCTCCGGGGCGGGCCCTGCGCCGTTTAAGCCCCGTCACCGGTTACTCTCCCTCGCCATCGTTCGCGCGCACCTCCCCCTGTGTGGCGGACCCGTCGAGCGGCACGTCGTTGAACTCCGCCGGTGTGTTCCCGGAGAAGACGGTGCTGCCGGTGAAGGTCACGCCGCTGCGCAGGCGCTCAGCCGGCCGATCGCCTTGGAGGAAGACGTTATCCCTGATCGCCGCGTCGCGCAACTCGCCCACAGGGTTGGTCTCCACGCGCAGAAAGAACGGTCCGTGGCCGTCAAGCACCGGGTTGCCCAGAAGCCGCACGCCGGGGAAGATGCCGTTGACGCGAAGGCTGATGTCGCGGAAGACGCAGCCCGCGATGGTGATGTCGCGGCTCTCGAGCTGATCGTGGGCGGTGAGGATAAGCATGCGGCCCCACGTGCCTGAGTCGCGCTCGCCGGCGCGGGTGCCGTCAAAGGTGCAGCCCAGGAAGAGCCCGTCGCGGACCCATCGGCCCCCGGCGGGCTCGATGTCGAAGTGATACAAGCGCCAGAGGGACCCGAAGTGGCAGCCCTCGAAGACGAAGTCCTCGTCATTGCCCACCATCGAGACGATGTTGCGCCCCGCACGGTCGAACCGGCAGTTGACGACGCGCAGCCCGCGCGAGCCGCGCACGTAGAGGCAGTCGTAGCGGGACTCCATGGCGTGCACGTTATGGATGCGAACGTCCTCGGCGTCGCGGACGACGATGATGTGCGAGCAGGTGGCGGTGCCTCCGCTCCCCGGCTCCGTGGTGATCTGCCAGCCGTCGCCGGAGACCTCCCCGGTGGGGGTCCCGTAGGCTGTAAAGCCCCGGAGGGTCCCGCCGGTGGGCAGCAGCATCGGAGACGTATGGAGCGCCCGGAAGACGGTGCGCTCCGGGCCGGCGCCGCTGAGGGTCACGCCCGCGGGGATGGCGACTTCGGCAATGCGGTAGGTGCCGGCCGGGACGAAGACGATCCCCCCGCCGCGCTCCGCGACGTGGTCGATGGCGGCCTGGATGGCGGTGCTGTCATCGGCCTCCCCGTCCCCGGCCGCGTTGCGCTCGAAGATGCCCTCCCGCACCAGATCGTGCCGGACGTTCACCAGCAGAGGCGTGGCGGCGCCCGTGTCGCATGCCATCGCGATGACCAGAAGACCCACAACGGCTGCACGCATATGCATGATATCCTCCTTGACCACAATCCCGCGCAGGTGCGGCTCCCTTCGGGACCAGGTCGGCCGCAACCTGCCGGGAAGATGCACGAACGCGCAGGGACTGCCCGCCGGGTCAGCGAACTCCGACACGTCAGCACGGACGCTCGGGAGGCATCGGGATGCGCCTTCGCGACATCGGGGAGTTCGGGTTTATCGACCGCATCGCGGCCCTGGCCGGACGCCATCCCAGGACCGTGGTGGGCATCGGCGACGACGCGGCGCTGCTCGACCTGGGAGGGTCGGAGCTGGTGGCGGTGACCACCGACGCCATGCTGGAGGGAAGCCACTTCCGCCTCGACTGGCTGTCGGCGAAGGAGGTGGGCTGGCGCGCGGCCGCCGGGGCGCTGAGCGACATGGCGGCGATGGGCGCAGCGCCCGTATCTGTCTTCTGCACCGTGGGGCTGCCGCCGCAGTGGCCCGTCGAGCGCGCCGACGCACTGGTGGGCGGGATCGCGGACGCCGCCCAGTGGGCCGGAGCCGCCCTGACGGGCGGGGATGTGATCGCGTCCGAGCACGTGCTGTTGGACATCATGGCGCTGGGCCTGGTCCCTCCCGGCCAGCAGCTCACCCGCGACGGCGCAGAGCCCGGTCAGGTGCTGGCGGTCACGGGGGCGTTGGGCGGCCCGGCCGCCGCCGTCGCGGGGCTGAAGGCGCTGGGCCCCCGCGCCCTCGAGCGCGACGGGCTGGACCAGGTCCGCAGACGCCTCGCGCATCCCGAGCCACGCATCGCCGCCGGCCGCGCCACCGCGGCCTCGGGGCTGGCCTCCGCAGCCATCGATGTGAGCGACGGGCTGATGCAGGACGCCGGACACATCGCGCGCCGCAGCAGGGTGCGGGCGGTCATCGAGGCGGAGCGGGTGCCGGCCGTCAAGGGCTGCGCGGCGCTCGCCGAGGAGCTCGGGAGCGATGCCCGGCGCTGGGCGCTGGCCGGCGGGGAGGACTTCGAGCTGCTGCTGGCGCTGGACGGGGGCGCAGTCGACGCCCTGCGGGCGCTCCCCGCGGTCGCGGAGGTGGGACTGACCGTGGTCGGCAGCGTAGAGGAGGGCGAGGGCGTGGTGGCCCTCGACGAGTGCGGCGAGACCGTCGAGCTTCCCCGCGGCGGCTGGGATCACTTCGCGTGAGGGCGCCCGGCCCCCGGCCCGACTTGAGGCGCCTCACTCCCCGAATTCGCGGTTCAGGCCTCCTTCTCCCCTTGAGGCTTCGGCCGCCCGGCTCCCGCGGAACTGCCTCACTCCCTTGCATTGTTCCCCGGCATTGTGTTACGGTGCGCCCCTGCGTGTGGATAATCCTGTGAGTCTGCCGTGGACAACTGTCCGCCGCGCGCCTGAGATGCACTTCACGGCGCGCGGCTGGTGACTCTGAAGTGAGTGGTTTGATGAAGCTGCCGCACCCACGTGTTGTGAGGACGTGGGGGATCCTGGCCGTGTTGACACTCGCCGTGCTCGCGACGCCTGCGCTCGCGCAGTTTGCCCAGATCGACCGACTGGCCGCGAGCCACTCGTGGCTTCCCTGGCCGGAGGAGCAGGTCACGGACCATCCGCTGGAGCAGGTCGTGACGTCGGTGCTGACCGGTGAGCATGGGGAGCAGCCGGACTGGAAGCTCCCCATGCTGGTGAACGGACTGCGCAAACAGCCCGAGCAGTGCACCATCACCGCCTACTGCTCCAGGTGCTGTGACGGCGGGGGGCGCTACACCCGCTGGGGCTCACCGGTGCGGCGGGGGATCTGCGCCGCCGACCCCGACTACTGGGGTCCGGGGAGCGTCGTGTGGATCGGCCCGCCCGTGAACGAGGTGCTCATCGTCGAGGACACCGGCGGCGCCATCCAGGGACCGCACCGCTTCGATGTTTGCATGGAGGGGGCGCACTACATGTGCCGGGAGATCGGCTACAGCGAGACCGTCTACGTGCCGCTGCACCGCGTCCCGCCGAAGGCCCGCTGGGGTCAGAAGCCCCAGGGCTGGCACCCGCCGGTCTGGTGCACTCCGTCCGACCCTGACGGAGGCTCCTGAGCACTGGCGCGTGTAGGACGACGAGGCCGCCCGCCTGAACGCGGGCGGCCTCGCTTCGGTCCGGATGCCCCAGCGTGGGTCAGCTCTCAACCCGGAAGGTCAGACGCGCCACCAGCGTGTCGTTCTCGCGTAGCTCCACGGCGTAGCTCCCGGGCCATAGAGCGGTTCTGTCGCGGGCGTAGACGTACGAGATGGTCTTCCGGTCGCCGGAGACGATGAGGAGATGGCGGCCGATGATCTCGTCCTCGTGGTACCATGTGCTCTGGATCTCAGAGTTGGGGTGCGCCCCCTCGATCTGAAGGTAGAGCGCGATCTTCTCGGTGCCGGCCGGGAAGGTCTTCTGCACGCCCGTGAGTTGGCTGCGCTCATCGAAGCCCAGGCAGATGACGGCCCTCTTGATGGCGCTGTCCCTGGACAGCGGCCTGGGCTGGAGGGCGGTCCCGGCGGTCCCGGCAGTCTGACCCTCGGCGGTCTGCCGGCCGTCCCGCGCGATGCGCTCGGCGACCTCGCGCGCGATCTCCAGCGTCAGGTCGGGCATGGCTTGCGCGGCAGTCTCCCTGTAGGGGCCTTGCTCCAGGGAGGCGCAGACGGTGAGGATGAAGGGACCGACGCGCGCCGTCAGGCGGTAGTCGTCCGCGGCCAGCGTGCGCCGATGCCCCTGCTCGCCCACGGAGACCGGCGCGTCGGTACGGGGATCGAATACCTGGGCGTACCGCTGTCGGGCCTGCCGCTCCGAGGCCATACGCTTGACGCTCAGATCCAGGCTCGCCCGCCAGAGTGGGACCTCCTGGTTCGAGCCCATCCACAAAGCCATCTCCCGAATCCGATAGGTGCGGGAGGCCTCGCGGATGCCCGTGGCGGCATCCGACCGGGCGACCCGAACATCCTCCGGCTCAATGACGGCCCGCCCGGGCAGAGCCAGGGGCAGATGGTCGCCGTCCGGCGACGGCGTCACGACGGGAAAGACATGCGCGCCGCCGATCTCGCTCGGCGACGGGAAGAGCCGCGCCCAGTGCTGCGGGAGCTGATCGAAGGCCACCGTGTCCATGGCGCAGCCGACCGCACCAGGCGCCACGGTGGCGACGAGGACCACAAGTATGGCCAGCATGCTCCGGCGCACGATCATCTTCGACCTCCATGAGACCCGGCACCGCTCGACGCCGTCTCTATTATTGAATATTTCGCGTATAAACTCAAGCCCGGCTCTATGTACTTAGGCGCGGGAGCGCAGGACGGTTTGACGGAATCCGCTCTGCGCAACTACAATGAGTTGAAGTATGAGAGCCGCGATCAGAGGTCGCAGAAATGTTCGATAAGACCATCGAGGCTGACATCGAGATAGTCGCCAGCCCCGCCGAGGTGTGGTGGCAGCTCACCGACTTCGAGAGCTATCCCAAGTGGAACCCCCTGCTGATCGACGTCCGCGGCGTGGCAGAGGAGGGCAGGCATCTGACCGTCACAGTCAAGCCCGACGGCCTGCCGCCGGTGGTGATTCGCCCCGAGGTCGTGGTCTGTGAGCCCCAGCGGGAGTTGCGCTGGGTCGGACGGCTGGGCGTTCCCCATCTGCTCGACACCGAGCATGCCTTCGTGATCGAGAGCGTGGGCATGAACCGGGTCCGCTTCATCCAGCGAGAGATCTTCAGCGGCGTGCTGGCGCCGGGGGGAACGACGCTGCTGGGTGAGCAGACGCTGGAGGGCATTCAGGCGATGAACGAGGCGCTGCGGCAGCGCGCGGAGGCGGCGCACGCCACCGCCGAGGCCGCCCGGGCCAGGCGGCAGGAGCGGGAGTGAGCACGGGCATCGGCGTGTGTCTGTGCCGAGCGTGCAGACAGGGAATGTGAGGAATGCCCACGACCCCCGGATTGAACGGTAGTCCCC
>JBNGDZ010000261.1:0-6974 GCA_049975765.1 Armatimonadota bacterium | reverse complement strand
GCGATGCTCCCGCACGTGCTGGAGCACTTCGATCTGCCGGACGTCTACCGGGAGCTGGCCGGAAGGCAGCTTGAGATGATCGAGCCGTGGAACGCGATGATGGAGCCGGCCGTGGGGGAGGAGCACTGAGATGATGCGAACATATCTGATGCCTGCACTGACCGGGATACTGATTCTGTCGGTCGTGATTGAGGCTGGTGCCGCCGCCATGCGTTTCACAGTGACGAACCCCGCCGAGCTGGACCAGCGTACCGTCGCGCGCGTCTCCATCCCGGTGCCGGAGGGCGAGATGGGGGACACCCCGGCCGTCGTCGCCGTTATGCGCGGCGACGAGGTGCTCGCGGCGCAGGCGCACGTGATCACGCGCCACCCCGATGAGTCGGTGCGGCGGATGATGCTGAGCATGCCCATCTCGCTGGCGGCCGGTGAGGAGGCGGAGCTGGTGTGCGAGCCGGCCGCCCCCGTGCACGCCCCCGCGTCGATGCTCTCGGGTGAGGAGCCGGCGCGGATCGCCACCGAGGCCTTTGACGTGGTGGCCTCACGAGGCCGGGTGCAGATCGTCGGCGACGGCGGGCAGGTGCTCGCGACGCTGGCGCCCTTCGGCCCCGTTGAGGGTGAGGCGGAGACGTCCCTAAGCGTGCTGGAGGCCGGCCCGCACTTCGTCTGGCTCCGGTACTCCACAGCGGGCGAGGAGTGGTCGCGAGAGGTGGACGTGGAGGTGGATCGCCGTGGGAAGATCACACTCACGCATCGCATCCAGGCGCATCCGGCCGGGGACCACTGGACGCCCGACTTCGGCTGGACGATGGCCGCGCCCGGCGCGTCCGGCGTGGACCTCCCGGAGGGGCCCGTGTACATGCTCGGGCGCGACCCGAGCTCGCGCTTCGCCGATGGCGCTAACGCCGATCTGATCGCGCAGCTTGCCCTCGCCGACGGCACCGAGGTGTCTGTAGCGAACCCGCTGGCTCTGCGCCAGAACCGCGGCACCTGGGAGGTCGCCGAGGCCGACGGCGCGGTGAGGCTGCGCTCGAACCGCAACGAGCCGGTGGATGACATCGAGACGGAAGGGCTGATGATCCAGGAGGGGGCGTGGCGCTTCAGCAAGGTCACGATCGCGCCCGTGCAGCGCGAGCGGCTCGCGGCGCGGCTCGATGCGCCGGTGTACGGGCATGCCGACTGGCGGCTCTACGACGCGGTCTACCGTACCGGCCCGCCGTTGCAGGTGGAGCACCCTGTGCTGCGTGACGCTGTCGAGAAGATGACTTTCGCGCTGCAGGATATGCAGATGAAGGGCGATGACCTCGGGTCGATGCCCTGGGGCTGGTCGCCGCAGCAGACCACACCGGACTACACCTCCTCAGTGCGGCTCAATCACAGCCTGTATGTGTGGGAGGACTGGTTCCGCACCGGCGACGCGAGGCTCTATCGGGTGGTGCATGACTGGTGCCGCAACTACCGCGACCTGGGGATGTACTGGGGGCCGGATCCCGCGCTTTACGGCGCCTGCCGTCGCGGGAACGCCTGGCGCGACAGGCCCGGTCACGGCCCCGGGACCTTCAACCCGCGCTTCGCCACCGCGCCCATCTACGTGCACAAGGGCTGGAGCAACTTCTGGCTGATGTACGAGGAGACGGGCGATCCGCGCTACCGCCACGCCGCGGAGGCCGCGGCGGAGTGGTCCATCGCCAATCAGCACGCCGGCCTGGGCTACACGCGCACCGTGGGAGTCGTGGCGGACGCGGTGAAGATGTACGAGTACACCGGCGACCAGAAGCACCTTGATAACGCGGTCCGGCTGTGGGAGACCTTCCAGCCCACGCAGGGCGAGGACCTGCTGTTCACCGAGAGCGGCAAGCCGGCGGTGGGCAACGACCTGTACATCGGGGAGGATGCGTTCGGCTACCGCAATCCGTTCGTCAAGCCCTACATCGTGCAGTACGCCACCAACGCGCTGCCCTACCTGCTGCAGCACACGCCGGACGATCAGCGCCTGCGGGACACGATCATCGCGCTGAACGACTGGATGGCGACCCACCGACAGCCCGGCGGCGGCTGGGGCTATCCGCACTACCTCGCGGCGGGTCAGAGCTGGAACCTGGAGTACATACACGGGATCCTGCTCGCCCACGAGATCGAGCCGAAGGACATCTACCTCGACGCGGCGGCGGACAATCTGCGGCCGACGATCCAGCTCTGCGAGCTCTACGGCTGGCCGGCCTCCGGGCTCAATCCGTGGGAGTACGCGGCGGGGATAGACGCGCAGGAGCGGCAGGAGCGCTACGAGCTGGCGACGGATCGACCCACCATGCCCGACTACGAGCAGGGCCAGGTGAAGTTCAGCCGCTCGCCCGACAGTGCCGCCTACTTCCAGGTGGACCTGCGCGACTACCTGAAGCATCGCTCAGAGGACAGCCTGCTGGAGAGCACCGAGCTGCTGGAGAAGATCAGGCAGCTCCCGACGACGCTGGATCCGAACGTTATCGTGCCCGCCCGCGTCGCGCTGGGCGAGGACGGGCTCGCGACCCTCTTGCTGACCGTGGACTTTCGCAGCCCGCTGCCGACGCCGGCGTCCGCGACGATCGTCGGGCTGCCCGAGGGCGTGACCGCCGACCCGGAGACCGTCGAGTGGACGGCCCGCCGCGGCCGCCATCAGAGCCCTGAGTTCCGCCTCAGTGGCACCCTCGCAGAGGAGACGTCGGTGACGGTGCAGTGGCAGATCGGCCTCGGCTGGGAGGGCGCCCGGCAGGCCCTCCTGACGCCCGGCGTGGCGGTCGGCGCCGGTGCGAAGGTAGGGTACATCGGCGGCGCGGACGATCCGCTGGGCCTGGCGCTGCTCGCACTCGGCTTCGACGCACAGGGCGTGGAGAGCGTCGCGGGTGAGGCGCTGCAGGGCTTCGACGCGCTGCTGGTCGGCTGCGAGGCACACTACAAGAACTTCGCGGGGCTCGGGGATCAGCCGCAGCGGCTGATCGACTTCGCGCGTTCCGGCGGCCGCGTAGCGGTCTTCCAGCTCCAGGACAGCGGCTATCAGAATGCCTACCTGCCCCTGCCGCTGAGCCTCAGCGATGAGGAGGCGTCGCTGGGCGGGGTACGCGCGCCTGATCATCCGATCTTCCGGGAGCCGAACGCCATCTCGTCGCTCGCCGGCGCGGTCATGTACGACACGATCACCGGGGCCGATCCCGGCTGGCGCGTGCTGGCGGTGGACGATGCGGGACAGCCGGCGGTCATCGAGGCGCAGGTGGGCGACGGGACCGTTCTGGTCGTCCAGCCCTCCATCGATCGCTACGTGGTGGGCACTGTCGAGCCGCCTGAGGGCCTTTCGACCGAGGCCTGCACGCGCTTTCTGATCAACGTTCTGCACTACGTGGCGTCCTAGCGTCTCGGCGAGGAGGCTGATGCCCGCCGTGACCTCCGCGGCAAGCTCGCCAGAATCTCAAGCACGCGGTGGTGGTGGGATCTCACCACTGAGTCTTCGGCCGAAAGACGAGGCGATCCGGGGCTGGGCCTCCGGCAGCTGCCGAGGGTCCTCCGTGACGGCCGGCGATACCACGTGCTGTCGATCGGCAGGCTGCAGCGCCGCGAAGCAGCCGGCAGCCTGCGACCGGAAGTCGCGACGCACGCCCGCCGCCGGGCAGTCGTCTCAACGGATCAGGGAAAGGTGGTACCGCGATGGGATGGATTTGGACCGAGATCTTGATGCGCTACATTCTGCCTCTGGGCGGCACGACTGGATGCGCCCTGCTCGCGGCGATGGTGCTCAGCGCGGCGGCGTGTCCCCCCGCATGGGCGGACGGGGAGGGCACCATCATCGATGACTGGGATAGCGTGCCGGTGCCGCCGCCACCGGAACTCAGCGACGTCAGCGTGAGCGCCGCGCGCACCGCCCTGCTGATTCTCGACGTGCAGAATCGGAACTGCAACGCCGAGAGGCGTCCCCGATGTGTCGCCTCCCTGCCGCGCATCATGCGGCTGCTCGAGGAGTGTCGCAGCCAAAGCCTGCCGGTCGTCTACACGCTCACCAGCAACGCGAGCCCCGAGGACATCCGGGAGGAAGTGAGACCGCGCGCTGACGAGCCGGTTGTCGCGTCGGGCGTGGACAAGTTCTACGGGACCGATCTTGAACAGATCCTCCGGGGCAGGGGCATCGAGACGGTAGTGCTGGTTGGGACCTCGGCCCATGGGGCCGTGCTCAATACCGCCACCGGCGCCGCGCTGCGGGGCTTGGAGGTAATCGTGCCGATTGACGGGATGTCGGCCAGCGAGCCCTGGGCGGAGCAGTACACCGCCTGGCACCTGGCGAACAGCCCGGGCACGCGCAACCGCGTACGGTTGACGACCATCAGCCGAGTGAGTGTCGGCCCGTAGCAGGGCCACCAATCGTGCTCTACGGGGCGCGGACACTGCTGCGGCTGACCGGTGTGGTGGCGGGCGCAACGGCCGTCAGCCCCTGAGGTCCTCCAGCAGGTGCATTGCAGTCTCCACGATGAGCTCGCCGAAGCCCGGCGCATAGCGGCTCGAATTGGCCTCGTACGCGCCCTCGTCGAAAGCCCGGAGGGTCGGGATGTAGCCCACGCTGTCGTTCGCCAGCTCCAGCACCATCGTCTGGGCGAATGGCGAGCGGCGCTTGATCTCCAGCCCCAGCTCGACGAACAGCTCGCCCGGTGCGCCCACCAGCGCCAGATCGCCGATGCGCAGGGCCTGGACGATCGTGGCGCGTGGAGAGGGCGGCTCGGCCTCGAAGCGCCTCACGCGGCGCTGGAAGGAGCGCTCGCCCATGCGCACGGGTTTGTCCTCGGCCAGGCGATCCTCGATCTCCTTCGCTTTGGCGAGATCCTCCTCGGTCACCGGCGGGCGCGGCTCGAGGGTGATCTCCTCCAGAGCGCCCGCGAGGGGCACATCATCGGTGAACGCCGCCTCGTTCCAGGCCCACAGGGCACTGGCGGCCACCACCGCCCCCGCACGTTCGCAGTGCTGGTAGCGGTCGTTGGGCGGGGCGACGCCGCCCATGACGTCAATGTTGTTGATGTCCCCCGAGGCCCCGTTGGACAGTGCGGCGACGAAGCTCTCGCCCCGCAGCCGCTGGATTAGCGTTGAGAAAAACCCGAAGTAGTCGGCCGAGATCGCGGTGAAGTCATCGGGGATCCCGATATAGTGCAGCGCGTAGTTGCCCAGCAGGCCGAGGGTCTGGCCGCTGGGGCGGCGCAGCACCATCACGCCGACCTCGGGATCCGTCGGCCCGGCCGGCTCGACAACGTCCGGATTGCCGCGGCCGGGGTTCGTCTGCACCGATCCATCTGCCATGCGGTAGCGGCGGTTGAAAACCAGGCGCTCCTCGGTCCCGCTCGCCCATGCCACCTCCGCGGGCTCGCGGGCCTGCCACGCGATACGCACTCCGTCGACGATGCGCCGCCACAGCCACTCCGTGTAGGCGTCATCGCCGGTCTGAGGGCCGGTGTGAGTGTGGGTGCAGGCGATGATCACCTGCTCAGGCAGCAGGTCGGTAGTCTCGGTGATGAGGGCCTTGGCCTGGTCGAGGTACTCACGATCGATCCCGATCACGTCGCATATCGCGACCGCCACTGCGCCACCGGAGTCCTCCAACGCGAAGCTGCGGACGTGTAGCGGATCGTGAACCGTGCTGGCGGTGCGCTCCTCGAAGTAGCCCCTCATGTGCGTCCCGAGAGGGGGCGTGACGTCAAGACACGATGCGCCGGCAGTCAGCATGCGAGCACCTCTTCTCATGTTGTCTCCATATCCCGAAGCCCGCCGGTCTGTGACGTTCGCCTCTCGCACGCGCAGTCCTTGCCCGAGACCGATGGCCGAGGGGAGGTCGTGCGCCCGATTGCGGCCAATGCTGCAGCCATGACTTCCATCGCCACCGATTACCGGCAGGACACCGGCTGCCCGCACCGGTATCTGCAGGCCATCGCCGAGGCGGGCTTCACGCACGTCCACTGGTGCCACCACTGGAACACAGACTTCCTCTACGCCAAGTCCGAGATCGGCCAGATCAACCATTGGCTGGAGGAGCTGGGGCTCGAGGTCACGGACATCCATGCCTCCGCGGGGCAGGAGAAGAGGTGGGCGTCGCCCCTGGAGTACGAGCGCCTGGCCGGGGTGGAGCTCGTGGCGAATCGCCTGCAGATGGCGGCGCGCTTCGGCTGCGACGTGGCCGTGCTGCATATCCCCGTCGAGCCGGAGGAGGACGCCGCCCGGCTCGCCTACTGGGACCGGGTGCGACGGTCGCTGGACTCCCTGGTGCAGCCCAGCCGCAGCACGGGGGTCCGCATCGCGCTCGAGAACGGGGGCAGCCCGGAAAGCTGGATCCCGATCGCGAGGGTTCTGTCTGACTACCCGCCGGACTTCGTAGGCCTGTGCTACGATTCCGGTCACGGGAACATCTCCGGCGACGGGCTGGAGCAGTTGGCGACGCACGCCGGGCGGCTCATCGCCGTGCATCTGCACGACAACGATGGCTCCACCGACCAGCACCGCCTGCCCTTCATGGGCACGGTGGACTGGGGGCGGCTCGTGGAGCTGCTCGCGGGGTCGAGCTACGGGAAGTGGGCCAACCTGGAGGTCTCGCAGACACGATCAGGCTACGAGGATGAGGGGGCGTTCCTGCAGGAGGCGCACGCCATCGCGCGGCGCCTTAACGAGGCCACCGCTACCGCTTAAGCCGCACCTGTGTATCTGCGTATCCCTCGCTTTCCGAGCAGGGAGCAGCTATGAGTGACAGCGTCGTGATCCGCGCCAGCACCGGGCCCGGCCTGGCCGGGCTGCAGACATGCCTGGCGCCAAGGCTCGGCAACTGCGTCCCGGCGGACCTGCCATTTGACCGTGACGAGGCGGTCGCGATGGTGCCCCCTTCGCCGGGACCATGCATCTACCGCGTTGCGCCCCGAGGGGAAGTCGGGCCCGGTTCCACGGCTACCGTCGCTCGATAACCGCCATCTCGCCCTCGCCCAGCG
>JBNGDZ010000260.1:0-6994 GCA_049975765.1 Armatimonadota bacterium | reverse complement strand
CTCGCCCTCCAGGAACCGCCGGGCCTGCCCGCCGGCCTCGCGGCCCACCTCCTCGGCGGGCCTGCCGCGCTCACCCAGGGCGGTGAAGCCGCCTCCTCCCCGCTCGAACGCTGCGACGACCATGAGCATGGTCCCCGGCGAGGCGGACTCCGGATGCGCCGTCTCCGTCCGCAGGCCCGCCGATCCCAGCGCCTGGCGCGCGCCCTCGATCTGCCGGCGGATGATGTGCGAGGGTAGGCGGGCCTCCACCACGCTGAAGGCCTTGAAGGACGACAGCTCACCGCGGTCGCGCCAGCGGAGGGGCGCCAGCGTCTCGCGGAGATGGCTGACGCGCGCCTCGATGCACCCTCCGCCGCGAGGGTAGAAGCCCGGCGTTATGCATTCCAGCTCCACCGAGGCACCCATCCGCGCGATGGCAGGGAGGAACACCTCGGCGATGTACTCCTGGGGCGGACTCCATCGGACGTTGGTGCCACCGTGGATTCGCACCACGGAGGACCCCCTCGCGAAGAGGAGCGGCGGGAGGACGGTCTGCAGCACGAGAGTGGTGGAGCCGGCGGTGCCGATCTCAAAGCGATAGTCCCCCGAGCGCAGATCCCGCGGGCGGAAGGTCAGCTCCTGCGAGCCCATCGAGGCCCCCTCGGTGTCGGCGCCGCAGACCTCTGCAGCGGCCCGCACGGCCGCCAGGTGCTGCGCGGCGAGGCCGGGCTTGGAGCGCCCCGCGCGGATGCTGTGGATGCGCATCTCGCGCCCCAGCAGGGCCGACAGCGCCAGGCTGGTACGCAGCACCTGGCCGCCGCCCTCCCCGTGCGAGCCGTCGATAGTCAGCATCGCGCCGTCACCATGCGCGCATGATAGCAGCGGTCGGCGGGGAAGTCAAAACCGCCCGGCCGGCCTGCGTAGCCGGCACCTCCCGGCTGCCGCCTTTGCGGTGGCGAAGGGCAGACGGGGGCCGGCCGGCCCGCCGTTCGAGGCCGTTGTGACGTCGCCCCTGCGGTCGCGGGAGGTTGTGCGAGCGCGGCCCTCGAACTACCCCCCCGAGATGCCAGCCTCGGAGCGCCTTCACTTCGCTGAGATCACCGTTGACACCGCCTCCGCGGAGGACACCCGTGCCCTTGCCGCGGAGCTGGGCAGAGGCATGTCCGCCGGCGACTTCGTGGCGCTGATGGGACCGCTGGGCGCCGGCAAGACGGTCTTCGTGCAGGGGCTGGCCGAGGGGTTGGGCGTGGAGGGCCACGTCACCAGCCCCACCTTCGTGCTCATGCGCCTGCACAACGGCCGGCCGCCCCTGTGCCACGTGGACGCCTATCGCGTGGGGAGCGCGCAGGAGCTGATCGAGCTGGGGATCGACGACTGGCGCCAGGGGACGGTCCTGGCCCTGGAGTGGGCCGATACCGTGCGCGAGGTGCTCCCGGAGGAGCGCATCGAGGTGCTGATTGAGTATGTCAATGAGGGCCGGCGGCTGCACCTGCGCGGCATCGGGCGCCGCCCGGCCCGGACAGTCGAGCGACTGGACCGGCATGAGAACACTGGGGATTGAGACCTCCAGCCCAACGAGCAGCGTCGCGCTGGTGGAGGACGGAGAGGTCGTCCGCGAGCGCAGCTTTCCCAGCCGCATGACGCTCAACCAGCGGCTGGCCGGTCACGTCCGCGCGGTGGCGGACGCTGCCGACCTGAGCGTGGCTGGACTGGACGCCATCGCCGTGGGCATCGGGCCGGGCTCGTTCACCGGCGTGCGCATGGGCGTGGCTCTGGCCAAGGCCGCCGCCCACGCGCTGGGGCTGCCGCTGGTCGGCGTCTCCGCACCGGAGGCCATCGCCGCGGCCCTGCAGCGTCCCCCGCGAGCGACCGTCTGCGTTCTGCAGCGGGCCCGCGGGGAGGAGCTCTACGCCACGGTGATGCGCATCGGCGATGGGGGAATGCCGGAGGAGGCCGATGATACGCGCGTGCTGGCCCTGCCGCGGGCGCTGCGCACCGCGGAGGAGCTGCTGGGCCGGCCGCCTGACGTGGTCTGCGGCACCGGCGTGGCGCAGTTCGCCGACGCAATCAGGAGCGCCCTCCCCGATGTGGAGCTGTGCGGCGAGGAGCGTTTTCTGCCGCGCGCGAGAGAGGTGGCGCTGGTGGCAGCGGGACGCGTCAGCCCGGATCAGCGGGAGGCCGCGTTCTCTCTTACACCACGCTACGTGCGTCTGTCGCAGGCTGAGCGGGAGTTCGGCGTCGATCTGGGCCTGAGCGGTGGGGAGCATGAGTGAGGGAAGCGCGGCGGGGGCCGCCACGGAGGTGGTTCTGCGCACTGCGGACCGGGACGATCTGGACGCTATCGCGGCCATCGAGCACGTCAGCTTTCCCACTCCGTGGAGCCGATCGCTGCTGGCCAGCGAGTTGAGCCAGACCGACAGCATCTATCTGGTGGCGACCATCGACGGCCGGGTCGTGGGCTTCGTGGGCATGTGGCATGTGATGGGCGAGGGGCACATCTGCACCCTTGCGGTGGCGCCGGAGCACCGGGGCCGGGGCCTGGGGGAGTTGCTGGTCCTGGGTGCGCTGGACGCCGCTGTCGAGGTGGGGGCCGAAGCTGTGCACCTGGAGTACCGCGCCGGCAACAAGGCAGCGGCCCAGCTCTACGAGAAGCTGAGCTTTCGGCGCGTCGGCCGCCGGCCGGGGTACTACTCGGACACCGGAGAGGACGCCGTCCTGGCGCGAATCGACGGGCTGTGCGAGCCCGAGGGCAGCGCCCGCCTGGACAATGCCTGGGCGCGGTGGCGGCGCGAAAGGAGCCTGCGGCTTGTCCGTGAGTGACGACGCCCTGGTGCTGGGCATCGAGACGTCATGCGACGAGACGGCCGCGGCTGTTGCTCGAGGCGGGCGCCGGATCATCAGCAATGTGGTGGCGTCGCAGGAGGAGCTTCATGCCCACTTCGGGGGGATCGTCCCCGAGGTGGCGTCCCGCCGCCATGCAGAGCTGATCACTGCGGTCGTCGAGGAGGCCATGCAGCGCGGGGATGTCGGCTGGGGCGACCTGGAGCTGGTGGCTGTGACCCGCGGTCCGGGCCTGGTGGGGTCGCTGCTGGTGGGGGTCAGCGCCGCCAAGGGCTACGTCCTCGCCACGGGCCTGCCGCTGGTGGGCGTCAACCACATCGCCGCGCACGTGACGTCCTCCTTCCTGCTGGGTCTGGAGGACCACGAGCCCGCGCCACAGCAGTTCCCGGCGCTGGCGCTGATCGCTTCGGGCGGTCACTCCGACCTGGTGCTGGTGGAGGGGCTGGGCCGCTACCGGCTGGTGGGCTTTACGCGTGATGACGCCGCCGGGGAGGCGCTGGACAAGGCCGCGCGGCTGCTGGGACTGGGATACCCCGGTGGCCCGGCCATCGAGCTGGCGGCCCAGAGCGGCGATCCGGCTGCGGTTGATCTGCCCCGACCGGACACGAAGGAGCCCTTCCGGTTCAGCTTCGCGGGCCTGAAGACGGCCCTCGTGAGGGTGGTGGGACCCGACGGAGTCGAGGCGTGTGAGCACTCGGTCGCGGACTTGGCGGCGTCCTTCCAGGCTGCGGTGGTGGACACGCTGGTGCGGGAGGCGATGGAGGCGGCGGAGCACCTGGCAGTGACGCAGGTGCTGGTGGCAGGAGGGGTGGCCGCCAACCGCACACTGCGGCGGCGGATGCGGGAGGAGGCCAACCGCTCCGATCTCCAGACGTACTTCCCCCCGATCGCTCTGTGCACTGACAACGCCGCGATGGTGGCTGCGGCCGGGCACTTCCAGGCCCTTTGGGAGGGCTTCGATGACCTTGACATGGAGGTGGATTCGGCGCTGCAACTGCCCTCCTGAGCGTGCTCTGAGGCTTCTCTCTTTTCCACCGTTCGTTAATCAGGCCACAGTGTCCGCGTGCAGGAGGCCCTGAGTGGCAGCGGCTCGGGCGTCGCGGGCACCGCCGTGGAATTGTGGAAAACCGCGTGGAGAACCCCCGTTCGGCGCGCCTCCTTGTGGAAAAGAGGGTGCGTGAACGCCTGTGCGTCAGGGAGAATCACCAGACCCCACTGGGGAGAACCCCAGGGGATGATCAGGTAAGAATAGGTCGTTAATGAGAAGTATCTGTGTATTCCTCGTTCGGTCGCTGCCCCGGCCGCCGCCTCTTGCGTTATGCGTTCTGTGGCACGGGCGCCCCTGTCCGTGCGGCTCTCTCGTCGTCCCCTCATATGCCCCACATTCGTGGCGCACGCTTGCGGCCGGCCGCCGTCGGTGGCCTTCCTGCCACGGACGAACCGGCGCTGCTACTCCGGCCCGAGCTGTCCGTTGACCATGGTGCTCACGCGCACCGGGTCATCCCGGACCGTGCCACCATTGTGCTCCAGCGCCGACAGCGTGGTGGGCTCCAGGCCCATGGCGCGGATGCGGTCAATGATCTCCGGCAGCGCCTCCACCGAGCAGATCTCGCCCTGGTGCATGAGGATGATGTCGCCCGCCTCCAGGTCCTGCGTCGCGTTATGCACAATGAGCCCCGCTGGAGGCTTGCGCCAGTCGCCGGTGTTGCGAGACCAGAAGGCCGCGGCGTGCCCCAGCGACGCCACCGCCCGCAGGCCCCCCGGCGAGCAGCGCCCGCCCGGCGGCCGGAACCAGCGCATGCGCTCCCCGGTGACCCGCTGCACCGCGCGATCGCAGGCCACGATCTCAGCCCAGGCCTCCGCGGCCGACAGATCGCTCATGCGGCGATTGGAGTAGGCATGGTTCGCCAGTTCGTGGCCGGCTTCGGCCGTCATCAGCGCCAGCGCCGGGAACTGCTCCACCTTCTGCGCCACGTGGCACTGGGCGCGGCTCCCGTTGAAGATGGCCTCCACCCGGTCCTGCCGGGCCATCTGCGCCTGCACGTGCGGCCCGGATGCCTCGGACAGCAGCGCATCCCAGCTCTGTGCAAGCGCAGGCTCCGTGAGTGCCGTGGCTGGCAGCTTCGTACGCGCTGAATCCGCCGCATAGCGCGCGAACAGGGGGCTGTAACGCACTGCGTCAAGCGCCTCCAGCACCTCCGGCCCGTCACCGCCGGCCTCAGCCACCGCGCGGGAGTACTCCTCGCGGGAGAGCGACACGGAGAACACCGGGTGATGCTCCTGCTGATCGCCGATGAGACCGGCGCCAGGGACCACCGCCCACAGATCGACGTGGTCGAGACGCAGGGACGGTGTGAAGGCCGCGCGCAGGCAGGCGGCGGCGTCGGCCTGCAGGTCGCCGATGGAGAAGCTGCCGTCGCGGCTCCCGGCCTGCAGCTTGACAAGCGCCATGCTTCGGCCGGCGGCCCGGGCGGCGGCCACGCGCAGGACCATCTCTGTCAGGCGCTCGCGGGCCAGGGAGTCCACCAGCCGGGCTTCCAGAGGCGGGGCGAGGCCCTTGATGACCCCATCCAGGCCGTTGCCCAGCGGCACCAGCAGAGCCTCGGGAGGCAGGCCGGGCCGGTGTGCGCCCAGGTGCGACATATCGTCGGCCGCCATGCGAGCCTCGAGGTGCGAGAGGCCCGGCGTAGGCTCGGGGTTCGCCACCGCGGCAATCATGAGCGCGGCGAGCGTCGTCTTGATCACGCTGCGTGTCACTGTCTCACCTGTCCTGCGACGTGCCCTTCTCGCAGTTACTGCCTGGCGCTGACGTCACCGAGGTCGATGGTCTTCGCCGGGTCCGGGACGATCGCCTCCTGCGATACGAGCCGGAACTCACCCCATCCCTCCAGTGCGGCGCTGACCGCCTCAGGTGCCCAGCAGCCCCGCCTCCGATGCGGCGTCGCTGGGCTCGGCGTCATCCTTCACGACCGCGCGGAGGGCCGAGAGCATGGCCGCGGGGTCCTTCGACTGGATGACGTTGCGGCCGAACACGACCCCGCGTGCGCCGGCCTGGATGGCGCGCTGCGCCAGCTCCAGGGCGTCGATCTCGTTCGGCAGCTTCTCGGCGCCCAGGCACAGGATCGGGACCGGCGTGGCCTCCACGGTCTCCGCGAAACGCTCGCCGGTGAAGTAGGTCTTGATGATATCCGCGCCCAGCTCCGCCAGGATCCGGCAGCCGGTGTGCACCCGCCGGAACAGCTCCTCGGCGGTCAGCTCATTGGGCGCCACCGGAAACAGCTCGCCGATCAGGGGCAGCCCGCACTCCCGGCCCGCGTCCACCAGCCGCGCGAAGTGCTCGATGTTGTCGCGATCCACCAGCTCCTGCTCCATCGTGAAGGTGAAGGTCGCCATGCCGATGTCCGCGCCCATCGCCAGCGCGGTGGCGGGCTCGAGCACGCGCGTGGGATGCGCGCCGGTGAAGCCCCAGCGGCTGCCGAAGACCGTGCTCCAGTCGAGCCGCACCACCGCCGACGGCGCGCCGCGGTAGCTGAAGGCGTGGCCGCAGGACTGCAGCATGCCCGGGGAGAGCAGGATGCCGTCGGCCTGGCCCCAGGCCTCCACCGCCCGCGGCAGATCGATGGCGCCCGGCGTGGGGCCAATGAAGAAGCCGTGATCGGCCGCGACCACCACCGCGCGCTTGCCGTCGGAGAAGAGTCTGTTGAGTCTGATCCAGTGGCCCTCCATGGGTCCGGTCTCCCTCCCAGAGGGCGGCCCCGGCCGCCCTCAGCTCAGCAGTGGGTCCCAGGACTGATACTCCCGCCAGATATCGTCCTCGCTCACCCACGGCCGGTAGACAGCGCGCGCCCGCAGCAGGTACTCCACATCCACCTCCGGCTCGTGCAGCACCCACTGGAAGTCCCAGGCCGGATTGCCATCCCCACCACCGGTCGGCGAATGCGTGAATCGCACGTCATGGTCGTCCTCGAACATCAGCGCGAAGACCATGTTCCGGCGGCGGCCGTAGAAGAACGGGCGCATCCAGGCCAGGTCCGAGTAGCTGTAGGCCAGGGTCGGCCGCGACATCCGGTGGGGCAGCTCCGGATCGGTATCAATGCTGCAGACGGTGCTGCGCGTGTCATGTTCCGGGGAGCAGAGAGTCTGCCAGGCCTCACCGACCGGCTCAGTGCGCGCC
>JBNGDZ010000259.1:3952-7008 GCA_049975765.1 Armatimonadota bacterium | reverse complement strand
CCTCGCGGTAGCCCTCGGGAGTGAGCGGCTCTCCGGCCAGTCGCTGGTAGCTGGTCTCAACGGTGATTCCGGGCGTGTTGTCAAGCCGGTCCCAGGCCCAGGAGGCCACGGTCGCGAGGGCGTTCCAGCGGCTGGCGTAGGTGGTGGCTTGGGCGGTGTCCTCCGGCGCCAGCTCCGGGAAGGCCGCGGCAAGCTCGGCGGCAATGCCCCGCGCTGCCTCCTGTTGCTCCTGGGGCCGCTGCTCCCGCGGCAGTTGCGCGTAGACGTCGGGCGTGCTATGCCCGGGCGCGTGCAGGTCGAGCAGCAGCCTCGGCTCGGTCCGCTCCGCGAACCGCAGCAGGTCGCGCTGGAGGGCCTGCACCTCCGGGCGCATGGGCAGCGGCTCCCAGGCCCGGTTGAAGTCCCAGGGGAGGGCGTCCTTGCCGTAGTCGCCGTTCGCCACACCATCGAGGTCAACGAAGGGTACCGCCCAGCACTCGAGCTGCTCCCGAATGGCCGCGGCCTCGTCGGACTCGCCGGCCAGCAGCCGCAGGATGCCGTCGAGCACCCAGGAGCCCGGCGTCTCCCCGGCGTGCTGGCGAGCCAGCAGGTAGAGGCCGGGCCGCGGCGTCTGCTCTCGTCCCGCCAGCCGCAGTCGCATCAGCGTCCGCCCCTCCCCGGTGATGCCGATGGGGCTCGCGCTCCAGGCGTCGCCGACATCCGCCAGCGCCGCCTCCAGCTCGGGTGGGCCGTAGGGGTAGCAGAAGGCCGCCGCCACGCTCTCGGCGCCTCCAGGGTGCTCGAAGCGCACCTGCCGGCGTCCGTCCGGCAACGCCACGACCTCGACGCCCTCGCTCCGGCGCCAGGAGCCGCCGTCCGCCCGCAGCACGGGCCGAAGCAGGTGCAGTTCATTGCGGTTGCCCAGCGTCAGGTCGGCGTTCTCCCATGCGAACACCACCGGCGCGCCCCGCAGGTCGGTGACCTCAATGTGAAACCACAGGGGCTGGGGGCTGGTCCTCGGTTCGGAGGCGAAGACGACCTCCCAGCTCTGGGTCTGCCTGGCGATGCTGATGATCGCGCCGTTGCCGCTGTGCTGTGCGGGTCCTGCCCGCGGGGTCTGACTCATAGGGATCGCTCCGTACATGATAGGACTGCCCGCTGGAGAGCTTGGCCTCCTCCGGCCCCGAGGTTCGTGGAGGGCGGTGTCCGGACCTCCAGCAGGTCGGGGGTTGGGGCCGGGCTGAAGGAATAGGCCGGCAGCCGCCGAATAGTGCTCCGGCGGCACGTAACTACCGCCTGCAGTCATCTCAACCATAAGCCGTCCGAAGACGCGGGAAAGGTGACGCCGATGGCCGACGTGATGGAGCGGATCAAGGAGAGAGTGGCCGGGCTGGGCAAGCGCATCGCGCTTCCGGAGGCGGACGACGAGCGGATGATCCTGGCCACGGAGACCATCACGGAGGAGAAGCTGGCAGAGGTCGTCCTTGTGGGCCGTCCGGATGTCGTCCGGCCCCTCGCCGACGCGCATGGCGTTGCACTGGACGGTGTCGAGATCATCGACATTGACGACCAGGAGGTCCACGAGAGATGTGCGGACCTCTACTACCGGCGACGCCGCGATCGGGGAGCTACTGAGGAGGAGGCCCGCGAGGCCGTGCGCGATCCGCTGTATGCCGCCGCGGCGCTGGTGAGTCTGGGAGAGATCGATGGTATGGTCGCCGGCGCGGTCAACTCCACCCCCAACGTCCTGCGGGCGTGCCTGCGCTGCATCGGTTGCGCGGAAGATGTCGATACGGTCTCGAGCTGCTTCATCATCACCACCAGATTCCCCGAGCTGGGCGAGGACGGCGCCCTCATCTACTCTGACGCCGGCGTGGTGCCCCAGCCCACTGAAAGCCAACTGGCCGACATCACCATTAGCGCCGCCGAGAGCTGTGAGGCCTACCTGGAGGCCCAGCCCCGCGTGGCGATGCTCTCCTTCTCGACACACGGCAGCGCCGACCACCCGGACGCGCACAAGGTGGTCTCCGCCTTGCGGCTGGTCCGGCGCCGGGCCCCCGAGCTTCTGGTGGACGGGGAGCTGCAGGTGGACGCGGCTCTGGTGCCCGAGGTCGCCGACCGCAAGGCCCCCGGCAGCCCCATCGAGGGCAGGGCGAACGTGCTCATCTTCCCCGACCTCGACGCGGGCAACATCGGCTACAAGCTCAGCCAGTGGGTGGGGGGCGCCGGGGCGTTCGGCCCGCTGCTTCAGGGCCTGGCCAGGCCGGCCATGGACCTCTCTCGGGCCGCCACGCCGGAGGACATCGTGAACGTCACCGCGGTCTGCGCGCTGCGCGCGGGCCTCATGGACGGCAGCATCGAGCACAACCGCAGCGACTGAGGAGCCTGCTGATGACACTGCGACTGGTAAGCTACCGCCCCGACGACGACTCGCCCGTGCGCGTGGGAGCGCTGATCGACGACCGGCCCTACGATGTGCTGCAGGCCGTCCAGGCCAGCGGCCTGGACCTGCCAGATGAGGCCTGCTTCGGAGACGTCGCCACCCTGCTGGCCTGTCCGGAGTGCCTGGAGGCGGCGCGCGAGGCGCTTGAGGACCCGACCGAGGGGGCCGCGGTCGAGGGTGCCAAGATCCTGGCGCCCATCCCGTGCCCCCCGAAGCTGTTCTGCCTGGCGACGAACTTCATGTCGCACATGTCCGAGAGCATCTCCCAGCGCCTGCAGGGCGGTGAGCAGAAGCGGGAGCTTGACACCCCGCGCGTGTTCATGAAGCCCTCGCCCAACACCGTCATCGGCCCCGGCGCGCCGCTGCGGCTGAGCAAGGTCAGCGAGTGGGTGGACTACGAGGCCGAGATGGCCATCATCATCGGCACCCCCGCCAAGGAGGTCTCCGTCGAGGAGGCCGGCGAGCACATCACCGGAGTGACCATCCTCAACGATATCTCCGAGCGAGAGCTGAGCATCTGGGAGCGCGAGGAGGAGCGCGAGTGGGATCAGTTCTTCGACTGGCTCAACGGCAAGTGGTGTGACGGCTTCGCGCCGATGGGCCCGTGCGCGGTGCCGGTCAGCGATGTCGGCGA
>JBNGDZ010000259.1:0-3942 GCA_049975765.1 Armatimonadota bacterium | reverse complement strand
GCCGTCGTCTCCGGCTACGACGACGCCTCCGGGACGCTGAAGATCGACAACTACACGACGAAGGGCGAGGTCGACAGCGTCTCCTACGACCGCTTCCGCGCCGACTGGAAGCGCCACGCGAACCTCATGTGGGTGGCGCACCCGCAGAAGGACGCCCGGCTCGACGGTCTGCGCGCGGCGGGTCGCCTCAGCCGCGAGGCGGAGATCGCGGAGGGGCTGAGCATCTCCGACATCTGGGTCAACGAGCGTCTCGAGATCTTCATCGAGACCGCCTACCGCTACCGGGGCACGAAGGACGACCTCGTGCTGCGCCTCAACGGCGAGGTCAAGCAGCAGGCCAACACCCGTGAGATGATCTTCAACGTGGCCGAGGTGGTCTCGTACATCTCGCACATCTGCACGCTGCAGACGGGCGACGTCATCGCCTGCGGCACCCCGGCGGGGGTGGGCAAGCACCAGGGCATTCGCCTGGCCGACGGCGACGTCATGGAGGTCGAGATCCCGCCCGTGGGCGTGCTCCGAACCCCGGTGGTAGGGCCGTAGTCTCGCGCTCGGCGTCCGGCCAAACGGCCGCAGGCAGGCCGACCCCGTCCGAGGGGCCTTCGGGCGTCGTGGGGGCCCTCCATCGCAGACGACCCTCGGGCGTCCTGCGTGGACGGCATTGCGGCGCGTGGGCACCTCAGTTGCTTCCGCCTGATTGCTCCTCCCGCGCCTGCGCGCTGCCCGCCCGGGGCGACGCGATCTGCCCGCCGATCCGGTAGCGCAGCACCAGCTCCACGTCTGAGCCCGTTTCCACCCGCAGCCGCCCCTCCGCCTCTCGGGCGTCATCGGCCGTGAGGGCCTCCGGCGTGACCACGTCGGCAACGACACGCTCGTGCGAGTCGTCCCGCTGGATCGAGACCTCGCTCAGCTCCGCGGTCGGGTGCGTGGTCTTTAGCCAGGTCTCGATGATCCTCGCCGACTGCCGACCCAGCCAGTCGCGCCTGAGTCCCGCTGCGTCCTCCTCTGTGTGTACGAAGCCATCCGAGGAGGCGACGCGAGTGGGGACGGTTCGCACCACCAGTCGCAGGGGCGTGCTCATCTCGCGCCGCAGGGCGTCCTGCATGCGCCCCACCTCCTCGGGGCCGATGGCGGAGGGGGCGCGCACTACGGCGGTGACCACGGCCTCGCCGTCGGGCTGCTCGCGATGCACGTCCAGCAGCTCCGCGCCCGGCACGTCCTGGAGGTGCTGCGAGACCACCTGCGAGACCGTGCTGAGGAACTGTCGCCGGCGCCGCTCATCCGCCGCCAGCTCCCGCTCCCTGTCGGTGATGAACACCGCGCCGGACCGATCGACATCGCGAGAGATCAGGGAGCGGATGATCAGGTGCACGTCGCGGTTGAGCGCCTCCTGCAGCGCCTCCTCCGCGTCCTCGACCTGCGGCGGCTCGAAGGCCCGGGGCGTCATCACGGTTGCCGTGACCCGCAGCTTCCCGCTCTGACGCTGGAAGTCGAACTCCGACACGCGCGCTCCGGCGCTGGTCTCCACCTCCCGCGCCAGGGTCTCCTCGATCCTGCCCGCGAGCCGCTCGTGCGCGATCAGGCCCAGCATCGTGCGGCCCAGGAACCATCCCACAACGATCAGCGCGGCGATGCTCGGCCAGAACCGCCGGAGGAAGTCGCCCACATCGGCACCGTCGTCCTGGGCCGCGCGCCGCCTACGCCGCTGCACGCGCAGCATGCCGAACAGCGAGAAGACGGCCGCGGAGGCGAGCTGGATGGCGAAGAAGTTGGCTGTGAACAGCATCATCGCGCCGGCCGCCATCTCCCAGCGCATCGTCGCCAGCGAGAGTCCGCATGCTGCCAGCGGTGGCAACAGGGCTACGGCGACGGCGACGCCCGGAAGCGCCGGTGACACGCGCTCATCGACCAGAGCGTAGGCCCCGGCGAGCCCGGAGGCCAGCGCGATGGCCAGGTCGAAGAGCGTGGGCTGCGTTCGCATCAGCCACTCGGTGTCCGGCGGCAGACGCAAAGGCACCAGGCCGATCACCGCAGCCACCCCGACGGCAAGCAGAATCCCGAGCGCCTCCGACTGGATGGCAGTCCACAGTAGCCTCCGGTTGCCGCTGCTCAGCGCCAGGGCGATGCCGAAGATCGGCCCCATCAACGGTGCCACCAGCATGGCGCCGATGACCACCGCGGCGCTGTTGATGATCAGCCCGTAGGCGGCGATGACCGTGGAGAGCGCCACCATGACGTAGAACGCGCCGCCGGGCTGTGACTGCTCGGCTACGTCCTCGTAGATCTCCCGCCTGCGCCTCGGCTTGATGTCGGTTGCCGCACCGAACAGCCTCATGCCACCACCTCCCCGACCTCGTTGCCAACGCCGCCGAATCTGCGCAAGTCGGCGTCAGTAGGGCGCGACCCGCGGCGCCTGCGGTTGGGCCTGAAGCGAGCGCGCGAGCGCCAGACGCCGCATCTCCGCCAGGGCCTCCCCTGCATCCGGCCGCCCGGCAAGGTTGGTCAGCTCGTGCGGGTCCGCCTGCAGGTCGAACAGAAGCTCCGCGCCGCCCGTGCTGGCGGAGTACATGAACTGCCCGGTGCGAACGTGCGCCCAACAGGCCCCGCCGGGCGTGGAATACTGGGCGAAAACGGACTCGCGCGCCGCCGAGTCGTCGCCGTCCAGCAGCGGGCGGATCGACCGGCCCTGCAGCTCCGGCTCCCGGACCACCCCTGCGTAGTCCAGCAGCGTGGGCACCAGGTCCACCGCCTCCACGAGACCCTCGACGCGGCGCCCCGGCTCGATCTCGCCGGGATAGCAGATCAGGCAGGGAACGCGCATGATGCAGTCGTAGCCGGGCATGCCCTTCCCGAACTTGCCGTGGTCGCCCATGTAGTCTCCATGATCGCTGGTGAAGACCACGATCGTGTCGTCCGTCAGGCCCCGCTCATCGAGCGCGTTCAGGATCCGCCCCACGTTGCGGTCCACGTCGCTGACCATGGCGTAGTAGTGCCGCCGGATCTCCTGGAAGTCCCTGTCGCTGAGGCCCTCGGCCGTCGGCGCCAGCCCCTCGTGCTCGGCGCGCACCGGCAGGGGGATATCCTCGACGTCATACAGGTCCAGGCAGCATTGCGGCGGGATCAACGGCGAGTGGGGGTGGTAGAAGCCTGCAAAGAGCATGAAGGGCCGGTCGCCGCGCTCCCGGATGAACTGCACGCTGCGGTCGGCAACGAAGCAGGCGTTGGTGAGGCTCTCATCCGCCTCGAAGGTCCTCGGGACGAATCCCTCCCGCGGCTCCGGCGGACGCACGGTTCCATCCCAGCCCATCATCCGCTCCCAGGTCGCGCGGGCAGGCGGCAGGCCGCAGTTGACCGCATCGAGCTGCGACGGGTCCTGCTGCCGCACCCACTCCCGGTAGGCATCCCGGTAGCAGCCGGGCTCGTCGCAGATCTGAAGCTGGTCGAAGCCGTAGGCCGGATGGGCTTTGCGGTGATCGCGGGCGGAGTGGGGGAGGAAGTGCAGCTTGCCGATGACGCCGGTGAAGTAGCCCGCATCGCCC
Source organism: Armatimonadota bacterium (assembly GCA_049975765.1). Taxonomy (GTDB): domain Bacteria; phylum Armatimonadota; class Zipacnadia; order Zipacnadales; family UBA5352; genus JAYENL01. Next base: position 403 of record JBNGDZ010000259.1, on the reverse strand, counting down.
AGCATGTGCTGGATGCAGCGTATCTCCAGCGGCATCTCGATGCCGTTGCAGGTGACCGTGGTGGCCTGCGGATAGCGCCCCGAGAGCATGGAGGCGCGGGAGGGCATGCATACCGGATTCTGCACGTAGAAGCGCTCCAGTAGCGCCCCGCGCTCGCCGAGCCGGTCGAGGTTCGGGGTGTGCATGACCTCGTTGCCGGCGGCGCGGATAGTGTCGTAGCGCTGCTGGTCGGTGTGCAGGATCACGACGTTCGGGCGCCGCCACGGACGACGCATGGCGAGTCCCCTTTCGGTCCTCGGATGCACCTGCACGGGCGAGTTCGTCGCCCGCCCGTTCTCTCCTGTGCCGCTGACGGGCGGGTTGTGTACATGCAAACGGGCCGGCGCTGGCCGGCCCGGCCTGT
>JBNGDZ010000258.1:0-7027 GCA_049975765.1 Armatimonadota bacterium | reverse complement strand
GGTCGAGCCCTACTTCGCGGAGCAGTAGCACGCGGAACGGCGCCGGAGGCGCGAGGTGCGGAGGTCCCCCCGGACGGCACCCCGCCCGGTCAGGGCTCGATGATCACCTTGCCGCATCGCCCCTCGTCCGCCGTGCGCAGGGCCTCCGGCGCGTCGTCGAGCCCGAAGCGGTGCGTGATCATGGGCTCGAAGCTCGTGCCGCTGGCGACCAGGAAGCGCACGAAGTCCCAACTCCACCCGAGCGGGAAGACCACTGAGCCGATGATGGTGCAGGCGTTGCCGTGAATCGCGGTGGGGTTGATGACGGCCTCCTCGCCGCCGACGCCCACGATGGCGATGCGGCCCTCGCGGCGGATCGACGGGATCATCAGCTCGCGCGCGGCGTTGGCCCCGGAGGTCTCCACCAGGCAGTCAACGCCCTCCACCCAGTCGATGCCCGGCGTGCGGCTGAAGGCGCGGATGCGCTCCACGGCCCCCTCCTCCCGCCCGTCGATGACCTCCTCGGCGCCGCATCGCAGCCCCAGCTCCAGACGCTCGGGGACGATGTCCATGCCGATGACTCGCAGACCCATGGCGCTGCCGACGATGACCGTTGACAGCCCCACCGGGCCGAGGCCGAAGACCGCGAGGGTCTCGTGCGCACAAGCCTGGAGGCGTCGCAGCGCCGCGTAGGCCGTGGTGCCCACGCACGCGATGCAGGCGCCGTCGGCGAAGCTCAGCGGCTGGGGAAGCGGGATGCAGTTGGCCTCGCCCGCGGTCATGAGCTCCGCGAAGGAGCCCGGACGCCCTACTCCGTAGACCTGGTGCTGGTAACGGCAGCGCACCGTCTGCCCGCGGGCGCACTGATCGCAGACGCCGCAGCCATGGTGATGATGGACGCTGACGCGGTCCCCGGGCCTCAGCCGCACGATCCCCTCGCCGACCTCCACGACGGTGCCGGCAGGCTCGTGGCCGGCGATCTGCCCCGACGTGGTGTCCGAGCGGTAGACGTGCAGGTCGGAGCCGCAGATGCCGGTGGCCTCGATGCGCACCACCACCTCGCCCTGGCCCGCGGTCGGCTCGGGGTACTGGCGGACCTCGCAGCCTCGGCTGCCCGTGAACACGGCGCCCTTCATGGCGGACCGCTCTCTCCGTTCAGGATGGCGGGTCGGGCAGAGGTGCGCCGCGAGGGGCGCCGGCACCTCTGGGCATTTCGCCGCAGGCATAGCGCCAGCACACTGAAGGCGACCGCGCGCGGATCCGCAGTGGCACGGCGGGCGCTCGCCTCAATCGCAGACAGGCGGCCGTGTGCAGGTGGCGAGCCCGTGTAGCAGGAAGGGGCTGCCGGAGGACGCGCAGATGGCCTGCACTGGCTTCGGAGGTGTCCCGTATGAGGTCTCGCCACCTGCTGATGGGGTTGCTGACGCTGGTGATCGCTGCACCCGCGTGGCCCCAGGATGCCGATGCTGACGGCATCCTCGATGAGCACGAGGAGGCCCTCGGCACCAACCCCGAGCTGCCGGAGGCGCTGCAGCTCGTCCACGACGACGGCCTGGAGTCGGAGGAGAGGCGGCAGGCGGAGGGCTACGACCCCACCAAGGATGTCCTCACCGTGGAGTTCTGCCACGTGGCCGAGGATCGCTACCTGTGGCGGACGACCTTCGTCGAGCCCCCCCGCCTCGAGAACACCGTGCATCACCTCTACATCGACGCGGACGCGGATGAGAGCACGGGCCGCGAGGGCTACGGCGTGGAGTACATGCTCAGCCTGGCGGGGGGCCGGCCATGGTCGAACCACTACACGGCCGACGGCGAGCGCAGCCCCGGCCCGCTGGTCTCCATCGCCACCGAGGGCAACCGGCTGTTGGTCTCCGCCGACTGTGAGCTGGGACGCGATGACAACGGCGTCCGTTTCCGCATGTGGGTGCTGTGCCACACCACCACCGAGGCCGGAGAGCAGCCGGCGATGAGCGACTCCACCTCCCACTTCCTCGTGGAGGGGATCCCCGTGAACGATCGAGAGAAGATCGTCCGGCCGCGCGACTACACGGAGAGCCACAACGTGACCGGGACCTTCGGGCTCGATATCATCCGCCCCGTCTTGCGCGATGAGGCCAACGTGGTGGTCCGATACGACGAGCTGGAGACCGAGAACTGGCCGGTGGATCTGTTCACCTCGCGCCGCTACGGGCATATCAGCCGGGAGGGGCACGGAGCCACCGCAAGCTGGACCGTGCGGCGCCCCGGCCGCTACTACATCGGCTTCCTGATGTACGATGATGGCAGCGATGAGCGTGTGGGGATACGGGTCAACGACGAGTTCATGGGGATCGCGGTGGCGAACGCGGACAACAACCGCCACTGGATCTACCACCTCTCCGAGCCGCTGGAGCTGCGGGAGGGCGACGTGGTGAGGCTGGAGGCCGTCGGACCTGAGGGCCGCCACGGCGTCTCCCGGCTGCTGCTGATGCCCGAGGCTCCACCCACTCGACAGATCGAGTACGCGGTCGAGAACACGCACTGGATCGCGCCGGTGGGCACCGATGGCGAGGTCAGCGTCTCTTGGACGACCACCTGGCCTTCCTCGAGCCGCTTCGAGTACGGTCGCACCACCGAGTACGGGCAGGTGGCGGTCGAGGAGTGCAACCGGCTGGTGCATCGGGCGCGGCTGACGGACCTGGAGCCCGGCGTCACCTACCACGGCCGAGGCGTGGGCATCGACCCCGATGGCGAGCCCTATTACGGCCCCGACGTGGAGTTCATCGCCGACGGCATCGAGCCGCCGCCGACACGTGAGGGCGTCACGCAGGTGCCGCTGACTGTCCGTAATCCGCATGACGTGGACGCTGAGGCCTGGCCGGTGACGGGCGGGGTCCCCTTCCCCGAGGGCACGCTGTCCAACGTCGACGATATACGCGTGCTGCGCGACGGCCGGGAGGTCATGGCGCAGCTCAAGCCGCTGGGCACCTGGCCGGACGGCAGCATCAAGTGGGTCCTGGTGACCATCCTCGTGGACGTGCCCGCGGGCGAGAGCGCGGAGTACGTCCTGGAGTTCGGCCGCGACATCGATAATATGCTGGCGACCGCGCGCGTTGCGCCGATCGCGCGGGAGGAGACTGACCGGGTCACGCTCGACACCGGAGCGGCGCGCTTCAGCGTCGATCGGCACGGGCAGCTTGTGGGGCCGGAAGGGCCGATTGCGACTGAGCTGATCGAGGCCGAGCGTGGGAGATTCTCGTCAGAGCTGGGCGACGCGGAGGTGACCGTCGAGGAGTACGGGCCGCTGCGCGCAGTGGTGAAGACGGTCGGCGATCTGACCGCCGATGACGGCTCCACCTCCTTCCGCATCGAGCAGCGGATCTCGGCCTACCGAGGGCAGGCGTTCGTGCAGGTGCAGCACACCTTTCTCAACTGCCTCGGCGAGAGCGAGTTCACCGACGTCGAGCGCCTCAGCCTCTGCATTCCGGTCGACCAGGTTGGGTGGAAGCTCCTGGACGCTGACGCAGAGGTGATGGGAGCGCTGAACCCGGGCACGCCCGCCGTGTGGCAACGCTTTGACAGCGAGTACCAGTACCTGCAGCAGGAGCCTCTCGAAGGCCGGCTTGGCGGCGGCATCCTGGCGGATAGCGCGACGCTGGCCGTGTCAGTGCGCGACTTCTGGCAGAACTACCCCAAGGGATTCACGGCCACCGATGATGTGCTCTACGTGGACCTGGCTCCGGACTTTGAGGCCGGACTCTACGACGAGTTCCCCTTCGAGGAGGAGGGCCACCACCTCTACTACTACCTGCGCGACGGAACGTACACGCTCAAGCGCGGGATGGCGAAGACTCACGAGATGCTGATTGACTTCGGCCGCGATGAGGCGGCACTCGTGGCTCACCCGCTGATCTTCCGGCGCCCCCTGCTGCTCACCGCCCAGCCGCAGTGGTACTGCGACAGCATGGCATTCTACAGCGTGGCCCCACGCGACGAGGAGCGCTTCGCGGCCTATGAGGAGGCCATCGACCGGAATCTCGAGCGCTATGTCGAGATGCGAGAGCGCCAGCGTGACTTCGGGATGATGAACTACGGCGACTGGTACGGCGAGCGCGGCTCCAACTGGGGCAACATCGAGTACGACACCCAGCACGCGTTCTTCCTGGAGTACATCCGCTCCGGGAACCCGGACGCGTTCTTGCTCGGCCACGTCACAGAGCTGCACAACCGCGACATCGATACGGTGCACTGGTCATCCGACCCGCGGCAGGTCGGCGCCGTGTACATCCACCAGATGGGCCACGTGGGCGGCTACTATGACCAGCCCGTGCCGGACACGCTGGGCTTCCCGAGCGCCGGCTACACGGTGAGCCACGCCTGGACCGAGGGCCACTTCGACCACTACTTCCTCACCGGCGACCCGCGCTCGCTGGCGACCGGCACGGCGGTGGCCGACTTCTTCACCGATAAGCAGCTCTCCCGCCCCTACGACTGGACGAGCTGCCGCACGCCGGGCTGGCACCTCATCATGCTCGCCTCGGCCCTCGCGGCCACCAATGATCCGTACTACCTGAACGCGGCGCGCGTGGTCGTCGATCGGGTGCTGGAGACCCAGGACGTCGAGCCGCGCGAGCTTCCTGAGTACCAGAAGGAGCCCGGCCGCACCCACCAGGTTGGCGGCTGGTCGCGGATGATGGTCCCCGGCCACTGTCACTGCGAGCCCCGCCATCGCGGCAACGCCGGCTTCATGGTCGCCATCCTGCTGACGGGCCTGACCTACTACCACGATGTGACGCAGGAGCCGGCCGTCAGGGAGGCGATCATCCGCGGCGCGCACTACCTGCTCGACGAGTGCTACTCCGAAGAGACCCACGGCTTCCGCTACACCTCCTGCCCCAACACCCGCTACGGCTCGGGCGCCTCGCCGCTGATGGTGGAGGGCGTCGCGCGCGCCTACCGCTGGACGCAGGACGAGCGCTTCCTCGACCCGCTGACGCACGGCCTCGCCCTGGGCGCGGGAGGCAGCGCCTACGGGAAGGGCTTCTCCATGTACTACCGCTGCGCGCCCCGGCTGCTGGCAGACCTCGCCGCGGTGGGGCTGACCCTCGAGGAGCACGAGCGGGAGGCGCTGGCCCCCTTCGAGAAGCCCGAGTGGATGACGGAGCTTCCCGACGAGCGCCTGATCGTGATCCAGGCCGAGGACTTCGTCGAGCAGGGCGAGGGGCAGGTGGAGGTGCGCGACGACCGCCACGCCACCTGGGGCACGATGCTCACCAAGTGGCACGCCGACGTGGGCCACTGGCTGCAGGGGCGGCTGCAGGTCCCGCAGGATGGGCGCTACCGCCTCATCTTCCGCTACGCCACGGGCTCGGAGAACGCGCGGCGGCGCATCGAGATCGATGGGGAGCCGCCCCACGGCGCGGCCGAGGAGTTCGCCTTCCCGCACACCGGCGGCTACGGCACCAACCCCGCCGACTGGCAGTATCGCCCGCTGCAGGACGCCGAGGGCAACGAGGTCGCGGTGCCCCTGTCCGCGGGCGAGCACACCATCCGCATGACGAACCTGGGCGATGGCCTGGGGCTGGACTTCATTTCGCTGGTGCGTGAGGACTAACGGACGGCCGTGGCGCCGTCAGCCGCTGGCCGCGATGACGGCCGCCAGGGCCTCGGAGGCCTCCCGCGCGAGGGCCTCGTCATCGGCCTCGATCATGATGCGCACCAGCGGCTCGGTGCCGGACGGGCGGATGAGCAGGCGGGCCCGGTCGTCGAGTCGCGCCTGCCACCGCTCGATCTCCGCGGCGACGGCCGGGTCGGTGCGCCACGCCTCGCGATCCGCGACCGGGACATTCACCAGAAGCTGGGGGACCTTCACCACCGACGCCGCGAGCTCGGCCAGCGGTCGGCCGGTCCGGGCCACCACCTCGCAGACCCGCAGCGCGGTGTGAATGCCATCGCCGATCATGGTCTCGGGGAAGACGATGTGCCCGGACTGCTCCCCAGCCACAAGCGCGCCGGTCTCCCGCATGGCCTCCACGACGTAGCGGTCGCCCACCGGCGTGCGATGCAGCTCGATGTCCCGGGCGCTGAGGGCGCGCTGCAGCCCCAGGTTGTTCATCACCGTGCCGACCACCAGCGGCGGCTCGAGCAGGCCGCGGTCCTGCAGGTCGGTCGCCAGCACGTACTTGGTCCCATCGCCATCCACGATCCCGCCCTCGTGGTCTGCGAAGACCGCGCGGTCGGCGTCGCCGTCGAAGGCCACCCCGAGGTCGGCGCCGCGCTCGATCACCGCACGTGCCATGGCGTGAGGCGAGGTCGAGCCGCACTTGACGTTGATGCGCTCACCGCACGCATCGGCGTTGATGCTCTGCACTGCGGCGCCGGCCCGCTCAAGCGCCCGCGGCGCCAGCTCGAACGCCGAGCCGTGCGCGCAATCGAGCACCACCTTCAGCCCGTCCAGGTCCGCCGGCCCCAGCGTCTCGAACAGCAGCTCCAGGTAGCGCTCACCGGCCCCCTCATCGGCGCGGTATCGCCCCGGCCTGGCGGCAGCAGTACCCTTACCCTCCCGCACCAGCGCCTCCACCCGCTCCTGCCGCGACCACGGGAGCTTCTGTCCGCCGCAGCCGACAAGCTTCACGCCGTTGAACGCCGGGGGGTTGTGCGAGGCGGAGATGATCACGCCACCGGCGGCGTCGCTGCGACTCACCAGCAGGCAGAGGGCGCCGGTGGGGATGATGCCGCAGTCGATCACGTCGATCCCCGCGTCGCAAAGGCCTCCGGCGGCTGCGCTCGCCAGCTCCGGCCCGGAGCCTCGGGTGTCGCGCGCCATGAGCACATGCCTTCCGCCGCTCTCCGCGATGGCGGCACCCCACGCACGGCCGACGGCCCGCGCCAGGTCGCAGGTGAGATCGCGACCGGCCACCCCCCGAACGCCATCAGTGCCGAACAGCGAGTCGGATGCCATGGGCGGCAGAGCTCCGTGCGCGGCGTCAGGCGCCGGCGAAGTGGCCGACGGAGAGGACCAGCGTGCACGTATTCGCGCTGCGGCCGCTCATAACCTGCGACCACCCCC
>JBNGDZ010000257.1:0-7040 GCA_049975765.1 Armatimonadota bacterium | reverse complement strand
CACACACTCCTGTGCGTGCGCCGCCTTTCTCAGCCGTTGACGTCCCGTCCAGGGCGGCGGTGATGGCCGACACGACGGTTCGCATGGCGCCCTCCCCCATGTGGCCGTCAGGACTCGATCCCGCGGCGCGCCTTCACTCCCTGCTGGTAGTAGTGCTTCACGGCGCGCATCTCAGTGACCAGGTCGGCCGCCTCGATCACGCGCGGGTCGGCGCGGCGGCCGGTGATGACTAACTCCACGCCCTCCGGCCGCTCCTCGATCACCGTCAGCAGATCGTCAACGCTGAAGAGCCCGAAATGCGTGGCGATGTTCGCCTCATCGAGGATGACCACGTCCCAGCGAGCGGAGAGCAGTTCCTGGCGCACCTCCGCGAGGCCGTCGCGTGCGGCCTGGACGTCCACGGCGCTGGGCTGGCCGTGGATGAAACACGCCCGACCGTACTGCCGGACGTCGATGAGATCATCGAAACGCTGCAGGGCGTCGAGCTCAGAGTAGTGCATGCCCTTCACGAACTGAGCGATAAGCACACGCAGACCCGCGCCGGCGGCCCGCAGCGCCAGGCCCAGCGCGGCGGTGGTCTTGCCCTTCCCCTCGCCGGTGTAGACCTGCACGTAACCGCGGTTCCACTGGGCATCCATGCCGGTCACTCCGTCACCGTGACGCTGGCGTCCGGGCGCAGCGGGTTGGTGCGCGCCTGGAAGGAGTAGAGGAAGGGGTACTCCTGGTTCAGATGCGCCATGTACTCCAGCCACTCGCGCAGCAGGTGCCCGTAGACCCGGTGGATGTCGCCGATGAGATGCCTGACGTCGGAGGGGGGCAGATTCGAGAGGTCGTCTCGCGCCGCCAGCTCCTCCTGCAGGTGGCTCAGCGCCCAGAGCAGGTCGGAGAAGTCCTCATCCTCCAGCAGCGCCGGGTTCTGCAGCAGCCGCAGCAGGAAGTCGCGGTGATCGGTCAGCAACTCGCGTAGGGCCTCCATGTCGGAGACCTCCGGGCGCATTTTCAGTCGCAGCTCCGGCACGGTGCCCTTCGCCTGCTGGATCCGGTCGCTCGTCCAGTCCGGGCCGATCGCCAGGCACTGCCGGACCTCGTCCCGGTTCTCCAGGACATGGCACATGCGCTGAAGCAGCGGCTGGCCCAGCGCGCTGAAGAAGGTGCCGACCACCATGTTCATCTTGTAGCGCAGCGCCTGGCGCTCACGCTCGTGGAGGACGCGGTCAACCACTAACGAGATCACCAGGATCTCGACCGGCAGGAATGCGATGTCGCCGAATCCGTAGATCAGCACGTGGTGCAGGTCCCGGAAGATCAGGTAGTGGGCGGCGTGCAGGACGAGGGCCGCGATGACCAGGACCACCGCGATGGCAATGATCTCCCGTCGTGTCACTGCGATGCCTCCTATTGGTCTCTCAACAGTGCCTGCGCGCCACGTGCGGCCCGCCGCGTCAGGCGAAGTCCTCGGTCACGTCCCGCACGATCTCCACCCACCGGCGCAGGCGCTCGGGCTCGTGCTCGATGGTCTGAACGTCCTTGAGCGTGATGTCCACGTGGCAGCCCCTCGACGCCTCCATGCCCTCGCGGATGACGCGGCGGATCAGGTCCTCGTTGAAGCCGCAACACATCATGTCGGTGGGGTTGGGCCGCCACGAGAACACATAGTCGTCGCGGATCTGCTCCGCGCTCCTGGCCACGTCGGCGCGCGGCACCACGGCGATCCGCCGCAGGTTCGGGAGCTGCCGGAGCATGTCGATCTTGTCGGTGAGGTCCTCGCAGCAGCCGTAAGCCACAAGGCCGAAGTGCTCCAGGATCGGCATCTGATACTGGAACATGAACTCATCGTGCATGGCCGGGGAGATCTGGGCGAACTCCTGGGCCGCGCAGAAGGTCCACAGGTCCTCGCGCATGACCGGCCCGGAGTTGGCCGCGGGGTCATCAAGCTCCAGCGCGTAGGGCTCGGCCTGGTTCTGGTGGGCCGACAGCGACCAGTCCCCGGCCTCCTCGGCCTCCTCATGCACCCGCAGAACCCCGTCGCGCATATGCGCCAGCAGGCGGTGCAGCCACTGCGGGTTGTCGGACATGTCCCACATGACCTGCTCGAGCCCGCGAAGGTAGGCCAGATCAGTGGACAGATCGGCATGCCAGACGGTGTATGCCGGCGAGCGGTCCAGGTTCACGGTCAGGATATCGCCCACCGCGTCCTGAAGGCGCTCCACGTTGATGCGCGTCTGCTCTTCGTCGATGACGTGATGCGGCTCGGCGAGCTTCTCGATGTCCTCCAGGCGCTTGAGAGGCGGATCGTACATCCACGCCCCGCCGGGGTCGGGGCTGGGGATGCGGTTATAGGGCACGCCCCACGGCCCGTGCTCGGGCATCCGTACCGAGGCCCGCTGCGTGATCCAGGGCTCGACGATGTAGTCGTCGCCGGTCCAGTCCTGCACGATGTGCATGCGCAGGAAGCGCTCATGGGCCTGCCAGAAAGGGTCCTGGCACCGCAGGTTCGACTGTGGGTGCTCGTGCCACGCGGCGAACCACCGCAGGTAGATGAGCGGCCGCGTCCGCTCCAGGGAGTTGTGCCGGCGCCAGAGGTCCCGGCGCTCGTCCTGGATGGGCCTGGCCGCGATCTCGGCGTAGCGCTTCGCGAGGTCGCGGATGATGCGGATGTCTCGGGCGTCGGCGCTCGTCGCCACACTCATGCTTCAACCCTCAATGAACTCGATCGTCGGGTAGCCGCCGTAGTCGATGGCGTACCGACCGTTAGTCGTCGGGTACTCGAAGACGTCACCGCGCTGGAAGTCGTTGTCGCTCTCAGTGCGGCGATGGAGCCTGCCGTCAGGGCGCAGGTACTCGTCGGCGTACTTGATGACGACCCTCTCGCGATTGCCCACCGCGTGGCCGGTCGTGGTGACGGCCTCGCCATCGACGTCGATCTCCGTCAGGAAGCGCCCGTCCACGTCCATCCCGGCCTCGATCATGTTCCGGAACTGCGCTATCTTGGGGGCCACCGGGCAGGTGAGGTCATCGACGCCGTGCACGATGACGATCTTCTGGCGCGGGTTGACCTCCGCCCGAATGCGACAGTGGCCCGGGTGGCCGAAGTCCCGAATCTCCTGCATATCCCGGCTCAGGTAGCGGGGGCTGTCGGGGTCGCGGGAGTACTCGGCGGACAGGTGGCTGCCGTACTCGCCGGTGCCGAAGGCGATGCCGTCGGTGAGGCCGGGCATGCCGCAGATGTCCACGCCGCAGGCGAGCGTGCGCGGCGCCAGCTTGCAGACCATCTGCGTGACATTGCCGCCCCCCGAGCCGCCCATGGCGTAGACGCGATGCTCGTCGAACCGCAGGCCCGCCTCGATGATCTGCCGCCGGACGTGGTACAACGCGCCGATGCAGTCCATGGCCTGCAGGTAGCCGTGGTCGTAGGGCCGGTCGCGCCGCAGCTTCCACTCGTCGCCGCTCTGCAGGTAGTTGACGCTGACGGCGACCACGTCGTAGCGCGCCGAGAAGGTGTCGCACCACCCGCGGTAGATCTCCTCGTCGTAGACGCCGCCCCAGTTGTGCAGGCACAGCATCAGGCCGGTGCCCTCTCCGATGCCACCGGGCGGCTGCTGCACCCACATCCTCACGGTCCGCGCACCCGGCTCGAAGGGCCACTGCTGGGCCACGAACTCCTGATCCTGCTCGAACATACCGTCGTCCCCACTGCCCGGACTCGTTCCCTAAGACAGTTCGCCGGGGGCCGCGCCCGGCCCTGCACGATCAATCCGCCGCACGGCCGGCCGAAGGTGACGCGGCGCTGCGAGGCGAACTCGAGCGCGAGCCCAGTGCCCACCGGTGCAGCGCCTCCGCCCCGGCCCAGGGGAGATCTTAGAGCCGGCCCGGCGGGCAGTATCAGGCCGGCGGACCGGCGTCGGCTGTGGCTGCAGTGACGACCTGAGCGCGAAGGAGCTGATGGTGATGCGACTGCTGGCGGTTGCGTCTGCAGCGTTGCTGGCGTCCGCCGCGTGCGCGGCGGGCGCGGGATTGGAGGACCTCGCGGAGGGCGATCCGCTGGTCGAGAGCGCACCGCCCGGAGCGCTCGTGGTTGACGGCCTCCCGACGGCGACCATCGTGGTCCGCGATCTGCCCACCGAGGAGCTCGTCTTCGCCGCGCGCACGCTGCAGGACTACATCCGGCGCATCTCCGGCGCTGCGTTGCCGGTGGCCACCGACGGGGAGCAGGTGACGGGGAACCGACTGCTGCTGGGCCTCTCGGACGCCACCCGGCAGGCCGGGCTGCGGGTCCCCGCGGAGATCGATCCCGAGGGCTATGCACTGCGCAGCGCGGGCCCCGACCTGGCCATCCTCGGGGGCAGCGACCGCGGGACGGTCTACGGGGTCGCCGGCCTGCTGCACGATTACCTTGGTGTGCGCTGGTATGTGCCCGGCGATGAGCTTGGCACGTGCGTGCCGGAGATGGCGGACGTCGTGTTGGACGGGCTTGACGAGCTGCGCGAGCCAAGCTTCCCGATGCGCTGGATCGGCCGCGGCACAGACTGGGCGCTGCTGAACCGGCAGAACTGCAACGGGGGCTCCCTGGGCGCCAGCTTCAAGATCGAGCCGGGCATCTACCACACGCAGGGGCGCCTGCTTCCCCACGCCGAGCACTTCGCCGAGCACCCGGAGTACTTCGCGCTGATCGGCGGCGAGCGCTCCGACCATCACCACTGCAAGCTGTGCTACTCCAGCGATGAGACGGCTTCAGCGGTGGCGGACGCCATGAGCGATCTGCTGGATGAAGATCCGGGCATCGATCTGCTCTCCTTCTCGCCCACCGACGGGCAGTTGTGGTGCGAGTGCCAGCACTGCACGGCCCTCGATGAGGCCGACGTGCCGCGCGATCGCAGCATGTCCCGGCGGAGCCTGATCTTCTACAACAAGCTCGCGGAGCGCATCCGGCAGAGTCACCCCGACGCCGAGATGCTCGTGGGCGCCTACAACGTCTACAACTGGCCGCCCGAGGACCGCTCCGTCACCGCCGACCCCATGCTCTCGGTGATCGTCACGCACTACGAGGACTACTGCATGGCGCACCCGATCGCCGATCCCACCTGCCCCCGCAACCGCCGCTACGTGCAGCTTCTCCACGCCTGGGACCGCCTGGGCACGCCGGTCTACTACTATGAGTACTACTGGAAGGTCAACTGGCTCGACCTGCCGTGGCCGATCGTGCACTGCATCGCCGAGGACATACCGTGGTTCCATCAGCGCGGCGACCGCGGCGTCTACACCCAGTTCAACCGCCAGAACGCATGGACGCTGTACCCGGCCTACTACGTGGCCGCGCAGCTACTGTGGGATGTGGAGGCCGACGTGGGCGCGATCCTCGATGAGATGTGCGACCGCCTCTACGGCGCGGCCGGCCCGGCGGTGCGCGAGTACTACCGCGTGATGGAGGATGTGTTCGCGGAGGCCGAGATCCACTTCCCCGGCCACGGTGTCTCAGCCGGCTCGCAGATCTTCACCCCCGATCTGCTGGAGCAGATGCGCGCGCACCTCGACCGCGCGCGGGAGCTGGCCGACAGCGACGTGGTGCAGCGGCGACTCGCCAAGCTGGAGCTGTCCTATCAGTACACCGACCGGCTGATGGCCTTCGCACGCCTGCGCCGGTCTCAGGACCTGGAGACCGCCGAGCGCGCCCTGGAGATGCTCGAGGATCTGGTGACCGAGGTCCGCACCGACCGCGAGAAGTGGGATGGCGTGGTCAGCACGTCGGTGGTGCGCGAGGGCTCCTACCTGGGCCGCGACCTGAACAACTTCCGTCAGCACGTGGAGAAGCTGCGGGCGCAGGCGGCCACTGGTGAGGTGCTGGCCCGGCTCACGGACGGCTGGCGCTTCACGCTCGACCCCGACGACGTGGGTGTGGAGCGGGAGTGGTTCGCGCCCGCTCTCGACGACAGCGACTGGGACCCCATCGAGGTCGGCAAGCCCTGGGAGGAGCAGGGCTATCCCGACTACGACGGCCACGCCTGGTATCGGCTGGAGCTTGAGGTCAGGCCCGAGTGGCTGGAGCGGGGCGCAGTCCTGCACTTCGGCGCGGTCGATGGCGAGGCCTGGGTCTACCTCAACGGCGAGATGATCACCCACCACGAGGGCTGGGACATGCCCTTCACGGCGCCGCTGGACGCCGACCTCGTGAACGCGGAAGAGACGAGTCTGCTTGCCGTGCGGGTGTGGGACGGCAGCCATCAGGGCGGGATCTGGCAGCCGGTCAGCGTGACGGTGCCTGAAGGGGCGCAGTGAGCCAAGCGGGCTCGCCGCAGGTCACCTGTAAAGCGTCACGGGAGCGAGGCAGATGCCAGAGGAGCTGTTCGAGATCACGGATCGCCCCCGGGAGTTCGTGGCGGGCCGGTTCGTCACCGTCACCTTCCGCTACACGGTGGGCGACGAGGGGCTGGCCGAGGGCAGCAAGCTCAAGCTCGGCCTGCCCTCGGCGGGATGGGGCGAGCCGCTGGTCAACCACAAGCGCTACTGGGAGCTGGATCCGGAGGAGCCGCGCAGGTGGCTGCACTACAAGCGCCTCAACACCAGCTTTGAGCTGAAGACCGACACCGAAGCCTTCCTCGAGCCCTACGCCCGCCACGAGCAGCGGCCCGGCGACGACCGCTGCATGCAGCGGTGGTGGATCACCTTCGAGGTCATCGGGGCGGACTTCGCGCCCGGCGATGAGATCACCATCACCTACGGCGACACCACGTGGGGGGAGGCCGGCGGGCGGGTGCAGCCCGTGGTGGAGCCGCGCGGCGACTTCTCCCTCTTCATCCAGGAGCCGGGCGCGCGGCCGCCCCTCAAGGGGAAGGTCCGTGAGGCGGCTGGCTCGCCGATCTGGATCGAGGTGCTCGCGGGTCCGCCAACGCGGGCCCTGCTGCGCATGCCGACCATCTCGACGCCCGGCGAGAAGCCGGCGCCGCGGGTCTACACGATGGACCGCTGCTGCAATCCGGCGCGCGGCGCGGCGCCGGAGATCAACACGCGCGTGCAGCGCCGCGGGGACGTGCTGCGGCCGGCGG
>JBNGDZ010000256.1:0-7049 GCA_049975765.1 Armatimonadota bacterium | reverse complement strand
GCCCTACATGGAGCGCGCGGCAAAGTACTTCCCACAGCGCGAGGACTTCGCATGGGCGGCGGGCGTCGGCGGGCAGGCCCCGGAGGACACCTCCCGGGCCTTCGACTACTCCGGGCATTACGTCATGCGCTCGGGCTGGGAGCCTGACGACCTGTTCATGCTGCTCGACGGGGGGCCCTACGGCTCAGGGCACCAGCATGAGGACAAGCTGACCTTCGTACTCTACGCCATGGGGCGGCAGCATGTGGTGGACGCGGGCAACTACATGTATGACCGCAGCCGCTGGCGGCGCTACGTCCTGTCCACGCGCGGGCACAACACGGTGCGCGTGGACGGCCTCGACCAGCACCGCAGGGGCGTGCGCGACACCTGGATCCTGCAGCGGCCCTTCGAGCCGCTGGGCAATCCCTGGGTCAGCGGCGATGACTTCGACCTCGCGCACGGGACCTATGACAGCGGCTACGGGGACGAGAACCAGGTGCGAGTAGCGCACACCCGGACGGCGCTGTTCGTCAGGCCGCGGTACTGGATTCTGGTCGATCGTCTGTCGCCGGAGGATGACGCCGAGCATGAGTATGAGTCGCTGTTTCACCTGAACGCGGACGACGCTGAGGTGCGCGACGACCTGTCGGTGACCTCCGTGACGCCGGACGGCGAGAGCCGCCTGGCGATCCTTCCCCTGCCCAGCGAAAGCCTGACCGCCGAGGTGGTGAAGGGGCGCGAGGAGGAGCCGGTGCAGGGCTGGGCGTGGACGGTCCCGGGCGATGATCACGCCGTCCCGACGGCAGTCTACCACCTCTCCGGCGCCGGGCCGCAGACGCTGGCCTATGTGCTGTGGCCGGTGGCCGACGGCGAGCAGCCGCCGGTGGCGAGCATCGACCGCATCGAGACCGGCGATGTGGCAGTGGTCGCCGGAGAGATCGCGCTCGAGGGCGGATCGCGGCACCTGTTCGTCTTCCAGCCGCGCGGCGAAGATGTTGAGTTCGGCGGCTTCCGCACTGACGCGGAGGTGGCCTTCGTCGAGGTGCTGGCAGACGGCGCGATCGGGCGGAGCTTCCTCTACGGCGGGAATACGCTGACGCCAACTGACTGAGGAGGCCAGCAAGGAGCCACGGCGGAGCAGCACGAAGGGCCTCCCTGGTGGTGCGCAGGGGCGATCGCATCGGGGCGGCAGAGGCTATAGTCTGACTGGGGAGAGGCGCAGGTGGACTACGCAGAGCTTGCCGAGCTGTTCAAGATATTCGCGGTCTCACTGCTGCTGGGCGCCTTCATCGGCCTGGAGCGGGAGCGTGGCGAGAGGCGGCCGCTGGGGATTCGCAGCTTCATGCTGGTCTCCGGCACGGCCACCGTCTCGGCGCTGATCGCGGAGCAGAGCGACCAGGTCTGGGTCCTGCCCGCGGCGTTTGCCGCTCTGGGCGCGCTGCTGGTGATCGGCCACCTGGGATACGTGGAGGAGGGCCGGAGGGGGCTGACGACAGAGCTGGCCGCGCTCATGACCTTCGGCCTGGGGATCATCGTCTATACGGGGCCGATGGAGCTGGCCATCGCGTTGGGCGTGGCGACCGCCGCCGTGCTGCACTTCAAGCCGCAGCTCCACGACCTGGCGGATCGCACCCGGTCGAAGGACATCTACGCCATGGTGCAGTTCGGGCTGGTCGCCTTCGTGGTACTGCCTGTGCTGCCCAACCGCAACTTCGGACCATATGAGGTCCTCAACCCCTACCACATCTGGCTAATGGTCGTGCTGGTCTCGGGCATCAACCTGGTCGGCTACATCTCGCTCAAGTACGTGGGCGGGCGTCATGGTGGCGTCGTGTCGGGGCTGCTGGGCGGCCTGGCCTCCAGCACAGCCACCACCTTCAGCTTCTCGAAGCGGGCGCGCGACGCCGCGGACTTCACCTACCCGGCCGGGCTGGCGATCATCGTCGCCACGGCCGTGACCGCACCCCGGATGGCCGTGGAGATTGGGGTCGTGAACGCTGACTTCCTCACAGAGGCCTGGCCGGCGCTGGCGCTGATGTTCCTGGCGTCGCTGGCGCCACTGGCCTGGTACTGGTTGCGGGGCGAGGGGACCCCGACGGGAGAGCCGCCGGAGGTCAGGAACCCCGCAGAGCTGCGTGCAGCCATCATCTTCGGCATCCTGTACGCCATCGTGAGCGTGGCCCTCGCGGCGGCGCAGGGCCGCTTCGGGGAGGCGGGCATCTACACGGTCAGCGCCCTGTCGGGCCTCACGGACGTGGACGCCATCACCCTCAGCACCGCTCGCCTGGCCGGCGCTGGTCGCATCGCCGGCGCCCAGGCCATCGACGCCATCGTTATCGCCTATATCTCGAACCTCGTGGCCAAGGGCGCGCTGGCCGCGATCGTCGGGACACCAAGGCTGGCGCGCATGATCCTGCTGGCATTCGGCTTCACCTTCCTGGTCGGGATGGCGGTCATCCTCCTGGTATAGGAACTCACCTGCCACCCGCACCGCCGCACACCTGCCGCGCAGGGCGGGTCCGCACCAACTGAGGCCGGCTCTTGCCTGTGCGCTGTCGGCACCGTTGCGGTCGCGATCTCACGCAGCGGCCTGCGGTCCTGGAGCCGTACCTACGCCCCGATCGCCTCCACCATCGCCCGCGCGGCATCCTGCGTGGCCGCCCGCTTGTACTCCGCGCTCCGGCGCGTTACGGTGATGAGGTCCGCAATCTCTCCGCCGATGTGCGAGAACAGCCGATCGAGGCTCACCAGGCAGGTGGCGGTGCCTCGCCCTGAGCCGCCCGCCGCCGCCACCCCGATGACGGGCTTGCCCTCAAGCCCGTTGCCCTTCGCACCGGTGTTGCAGCGCCGCAGGCGGTCGGTGAAGGCCTTGACGCACTCGCTCAGATCGCCGAAGTAGACCGGCGTCACCAGCACCCACGCATCGGCCTCCAGGACCTTCTGGCGGACCTCGTCGAAATGGTCCTCGATGACGCACCAGCCCTCCTCGCGGCACTTGAACCAGCCGTTGGCGCACTGCCCGCAGTGCGCGATCTGATGGTCGGTGAGCCGGATCAGTTCCGTCCCCGCCCCGGCCTCGGCAGCCCCCGCCAGCGCCGCCTCCGCCAGGCTCTGCGTCAGCCCATCATCGTTGGGACTGCCGTGGAGCGCTATCACATTCACGCGCTCTCCTCCTTCTCCATAGACTCAGTCTTCCGGCGGGTTCCACGCAACGCCCGCGAGCGTCTCCAGCCCCGCCCACCTGTTGCTCCAGCTCGTGTAAAGCAGGCCCATGCAGTCGAGGCCCCTGCGCCTGGCCTCGCCCGCCACCAGGCCCCAGTTGCGACAGCACGTGGCGTTGTCCCACGGCGAGCCGGTCACCGTGAAGCCGTAGCGGTCGAAGTGCTCGAAGCTCTGCCGCCCGCGGTCCAGCGGATCGGTAGCCCCGTAGAACCACACGTTCTGAATGACATCCTTGGGCACCAGGTTCAACTCATGCTCGTGCTCGCCGCTGAACCAGGTCCCGTTGTGGTAGGGGTTCAGGGCGTCCGCCCACATCATCAGCCGCACGTTCGGGTCGATGGAGTGCGCGAAGTCATTGAGCTTGGTGATGTCCTCCGCCAGGAGCTGCCCGCCGGTCATGTCGCGCCTCAGGCAGCGGCTGTCGCTGTTGACGATGCGCGGCTCGTCGTGCCCGATGTGCAGCCAGCGTGGCTGCAGGTAGGTGATCGTGTTCTCGATCGCCGGGAACATGATCTCGTAGACCGCCGGCTCGGATGGGCAGTAGGGGATGTTGCTTGAGCCCATCTTCACCGCGTAGTCGTAGCTGGCGAGGACCGTCGCGCCGTCGGCGATCCGCCCACCCTCGATCCGCCGGACCCGGAAGGGCTCCGCGTCCGGCTCGTAGGGGTAGCTCAGCTCCCCCTCGATGACCTCGTAGTCGCGGCCCTCCGCATAGGTGGTCTCTCCATCGGCGCTGATAATGACGATATCCGTGGCCTCGGTCCGCAGCACGTTGTTGTGCTCCAGGGCAACCGGCTCGGTGCCGGTCAGCACCAGCTCCTCGTCGCGCTGCCACGCCCCCTCGACGACGTTGGCGTTGCGCGAGAGCTGATGGCCGGCGTGGCCGAGGCTCTGCAACTCCGGGATCGGCTCCACGCCCCACTCGCGGAGGACCGCGAAGACCTCCTCCGCCCGTTGGCGCGTCTCGGCCGCGTCCAGCTCAAACCAGCCGCCCCACTCCATCACCAGCGCGTTCATCTTCAACCGCACCAGCCTCCGGCCCCAGCGCCCGGCATCCTCGGCATCGGCAGGTATTCCGCCCCGGTAGGTGCCGCGGAAGGGCATTGCGGGCCAGTCCTCGATCTCGCACGCTGGAACTGCGCCCTGCCCGGCCTCCGCCAGGTCCAGCAGCGTCATCAACCCCCACAGCGCTCCTCGCTCGGCAGCGGCGGCGATGACGACGCCGTCGGGGTCCACTGTCAGCCGATACCGCTCCTCCTCCGGCCAGTCCGCGGCCTCCCCCGCGACGCGGACCTCGATCCGCTCCACCTGCGGCGGGCCGTCAGCCGGCTGCGGCAGCTCCTGCAGCGTCTCGGCCACCAGCAACGCGCCTTTGGCCAGCAGCCCCTCGTCAGCGCCTGAGACCTCCGGGGCCGCCCCTCCTACCGTCACGCCGTCGGAGAGCGCTCCCAGCCGCATCCGCCGCGGCGGAATGGGCAGGCTGATGTCCCCCACCGTCACATTATCCACCAGCGCTGTCCCACGCCCCTCCGCGGCGAGCCGCACCCGCAGTTGGACGTCCTGAGGCGCGCTGAAGCTCATGGTCACCGGCACCCAGCCGCTGGCCTCGTCCTCCGCCGAACGCGTCGCCGCGGCCACTGTCTCCCCGGAGACCGCATCGACCACCGAGATCTCCACCGCGCCCTCCGCGGACATCTGTCGCAGGTCCACGTCCGCCGACAGCGTTGCCAGCCGGTCGCCCTCCCCGACCAAGGCCCTGCTCAGCGCCACCGCGCCCTCCCGCGGATGCAGCGCCAGCGCTCGCTGCCCGAACTGCGGGCTGGGCCCCTCCAGATGCGGCGTGTATGCCAGGTGCGCGCCGAGGGACCCATCCTCGATGCCGTAGACCTCCGCGTAGGCGCTGCCGTCAAGGTCCTCGCTCTTCGCCCACACCTCCAGCCGGTAGTTGGTGTCGGGCTCACACGCCACGGTCTGGTAGATGCGCCTCTGGCCGGGCACATACGTCTTCGTGATGCGCGCCGAGGCTCGTCCCACGATGGCGTGCTCTGTATCCCAGAAGATCGCCTCTCCGACATCATCCTGGGCCCAGCCCGCCAGGCGGTTGCCCTCCCCCTCCTCGAAGCCGGGGTTGCGCACCTGCAGGCCGGATAGCTGCACCTCATCGAACCACACGGTGCCCGTACCGCGCTGGATGCGCAGGTAGATCTGCACCGCGCTGTACTGGCGGCTGTTGAACTCGGTGGTGAGCCGCTGCAGCCCCCCGAGGCGCCTGATGCCGATCCAGCCGCCGTCCTGCTCGATGCGCCAGCCGCTGTCCTGCGGCCGCCGCGCCTCCTCGAAGTCCTCCTCAAACCAGGGCGCCGCACAGACCGCCCCGGCCAGGCTCAGCACAGCTATCGCGATGGTTGCGCAACGCATCGGACTCACTCCCAGAGTAGCTGCTATCACTCGCCCGCCGCACTACCAGCCCGCCTGGATGGCCGGCTGCAGCGGCGCGGGCGCGGGCACCTGCTCACCCACCGTCTCCATGGCCGCCGCCCACAGGTAGAGGCAGGTGTAGAACGCCGTGCGCACGTACGCCCCGAAGGCGGCCGCCAGCACGAAGACCAGCACGGCGATGCCGATCCCGACCAGCAGCAGAGAGGGGCTCAGCACGTACATCGCCACCGCTGCCCCGATACCCAGGACGATCACCATGAAGCTGATGATCTGCGTCGCCAGCATCAGGCCCAGCTCGCCGATCACGATCTGCAGGAGGTTGTGGCGGTGGAGGCTGCGGGCGCGGTCAACGGCTCGCAGAAAGGAGCTGTCCTCCAGGATCATCACCGGCAGCAGCAGGTAGGTGATCGCCAGCCAGCCTCGCTCCATCGCGTCAGCGGCCAGGTCCCGCAGCCCGCGGCGGCTTCGCCCCCGTACCGCCGAGGCGATGGCGTTGACGACCAGGGAGGCGACGGCCAGCGCGATGATGCCGCCGATGTTCCTGAGGCTGTCCGCGAAGGCGGAGGCAAGCTTGGCGTCCTCGCCGCGAAGGTGCACGTCCACGAGATGCACCGTCATCCCCGTGAAGAAGTAGGTCACCAGGTAGCCCAGAAACGACCCGGCGATGATGACCACCCACCCCAGGACGCTCAGGGCCCCCTCACCGTCGCCGTCCTCCACCAGAGCCTGCAGGTTCCCCGTCAGGTGAAGTACCAGCGCCAGCCCGCCCAGCAGCACGATGTTCGCCAGCACGGAGAACAGCGACGGCAGGAAGAGGTCCTTGTCGCGCGTGGCCATCAGCACGGACTCGCGCAGGAACGCCCAACTGCGCGACAGGGCGTCGAAGAAGCCACCCCCGCCCGCCACCTGGTCGGGGTGCCACCCCCTCCGGCCGATGTCATAGCTGACGGGCGCCTCCCCCTGCTGTGGTGCCTCGTCGGCGATGGGCCACGCCGTCTCCGGCGCCGGTTTCGGCTCCTGCTGCTGCCCGGGCGGCATCTGTGGCGCCGTGGGCGTGCGCTGTCCGGCGGCCTCGGCGCCCTCACCCACCAGGCGCCCCTCATCCAGCCGCGCGCCGCAGGAGAGGCACTGGTCGTCACCCCTGTAGATCCGGGCCCCGCAGGCAGGGCACGTCAGCTTCCTGTCGTCCGAGGCCATCGCGCCCTCCGTGCCGTCTTGCTGTCGGTCGTGACCTGTCCGTGCAAAGCTTCTCCGACGTCCCGGACTTCTCCTTCGGCCACTTCGGCCTTCAGCACGACCAGGGAGGGCATACAGCATTGACACCACCGGTCGCCCGGCGCTCCGGCCGGTACAATTGACATAGGTAGGCCCTTGCGGGCTGTCCCTGTCACACCACCGTGCGTACG
>JBNGDZ010000255.1:0-7050 GCA_049975765.1 Armatimonadota bacterium | reverse complement strand
CTCGAAAGGAAGGCGTGAACGATGGAGCACCTGTTCATCACCCGGCAGGAACCTGAGCAGAATGATGCGGCCTCGGATGATGACCGGGGCCGAGGGCGCCCCGTGACGCCCGGTCGTACGATCACGGTTACCATCGCGGGACCGGGCGGCGACCGCCACCGGTTCCGCATCCCGGCGGAGCAGATCGAGGGCCAGCGCCTCCCCATGCAGCGGCTCATCGAGATCGCGCTGGAGCACGGCGATGACTTCGACGGCTCGGTCGAGGAGCGGGCGAGGCGCCGCACTTTCACGCACAGCGTGCGCGCGTGGCTGCAGCAAGCCGAGCCGGAGGACGGCGTCGCCCAATACGTGATGATGGTCGAGCGCGATCAGACCGGCAACGTGCCCGTGAGGCCGGCGACACCCGTGGAGGTCGGCGACGGTCTCGCCGCTGACCAGCAGTTGACCGTGTCCTTTGCGCCGTATCACGTCGGAGGCAGCATGGCGGCCTGACTCGCCGGTCGCCCGCGCCGAGGCAGCATCGCAGCGTGCACTGGAGGTGGTGTGCCGTGGCAGCCATCCCGGCCGTGCTGACCCGACCTGCACTCATCGCTCACGAGGACAGGCTCTACCTGCCGTGCCTGCCGGAGCACCACGACGGGGGGCCGACTCTCCAGGTGGCGTCCGGCCCCGAGGGGCTGCTGCACTTCGGCTACCAGCGGTGGGTCCCGCGCGACCCCGGGACCCTCCTGCGGCGACACGGACTGCTGCCTCCGGTGCGGTTCGAACGCACTGATGATGAGGCACTCCCGATCGTCCTGGAGCTGGCGGCGGACGTGATCCGCCAGTGGCGGCGATCACGGGACGAGGGGATCGAGTACGATCCCCTCGCGCCTGCCCCATCCGCGAACACGGAGACCGGCGCGCCGTCCGAGGCCCTCGTCACCGACCCCAGGCTCATATGGTTCGGCTGGGTCTACGAGCTTGACCCGGACGAGGGCGGCCCCGTGCATATGGGAGATAGCCGCTACGCGCCCCGCAATCCGGTCAGGGTGCACGCCTGGTGGGCGGCTGCAAATGCTCGGCTGGGCCGGATGCAAGAGCAGGCCTCCGAACCGACGCCCAACGTCGACCCACACCCTGAAATGGTCCAGGCTCTGCATCAGCGCATCACCGACAACGAGGGCCGGGACGCCACCCTCTTTCTCGATCCCCCCCTGCACCTCAGGTGGTGCGCCGCCAAGCGGCAAGTGCAGTTCATTATGAGCTTTGAGGCTTTCGCGCTCGGCGACAGACGCGGCACCTACTACGCATTCCCCGCCGGGAGCGTCATCGTCGGTGGGGAGCTCGCTCACATGGCCGCATTTGCCGAATTTCCCGCACATATCCGCATCGGCGCTAGTGTGGAGATGGACGGCCCGCTGCATCCCTGCGTAAGCAATGAACGCAGGCTGTGCACCGCCGGGGGGATCGAGGAGGTCTGCAGCCAGGGCCTCTCGCCCGCCGGCACCATCATCCGCGTGTTGGAGCTGAGCGTGCAGGTCCTGCTCACCGGGCTCGGTGCGCCCGACGGCCCCACGCTGCACCGCAACCTGGAGCAGACCGGGGCGGCCACCATCACTCGTGCGGAGGCCGACCGGCTGGGCATACCCGTCATCCCGTGGCGCCACGACCACCGAGGCCGGCAGGAGATCAGACTATGACCTACCAGAGCGGACCCACATACACCCGCCCCCTCGCTGACGCGGAGCGCAGTGACGAGCCGGTGCACTATGACCTGTGCCCGCTGGCCGACGCGCAGTGGCGCGCCACCGTCGAGTGGGCCCGGGCGCACGGGAACTGCGAGGTGGCGCTGCACGCGGTCGGCGATCCCGACACCCGCAGCATCATCTCTCTCGTCTGCGGCGAGCAGGACGTGTCATCGGGCAGCTGCAGCACACGCCCGGAGGGCGTCGCGCACGTTGCCCGGCAGGCCGCCGCCGACAGGCTTCGCGTGCTCGGCCAGGTCCACCACCACCCGATGCAGGCACGGGTCTGCGCGGCGCAGTGGAATCCGGACGCGGCGTTCTTCCTGTCGGTCACCGACTACAGGCTCCTGGAGCAGCTCTCGAGCGACCTGGGCTCGGCGGTAGTGCAGTTCCAGCGCGTGGCCCGGCGGGGGCCGTTGCTGATGCGCGCCGGGGAGGCGCCCGAGCTGACGGTCAACGGCCGCCGCTTCCGGCTGAGAGTCCAGACCGGCGCGGAGCTCGCGCTCACCGGAGTGCACGTTGAGGGCGTGCTGCCGACCACTCACGTGTTCGTGGCCGTCACCGGCTCCGATGGCCTCCTCCACGGCGAAGTCCTGCGCGCCGAGCTCTGCGAGCAGTGTCTCCGCGTCGCGCGCCGCTCGCTCCACCCCCTCGAGTTGCGCCCTACATCCGAGGCGGTGCCGGCGGGCTTCGGGGCGAGCTCATTCGATCGCGCGGCGTGGTACGAGATCCTGGAGCGGCGTGTGACACGCACGTGGGGCGCAGGCTACTGGAAGTCGCACGCTCACGGTGGACGCGAGATGCCCTATACCGACCCCGACGCGTACGGATGGAGGAAAAGCGACCGTGCCGAGCCGTCGCGGGCGGCTGTGCGCCGGGACGTCGGGCGGGAGATCCACAGGCTCCAGGGGCTGGTGGAGGAGGACGTGCTGCGAGCCCTGCGGGAGCTCAGGAGCCTGGCGCAAGGACTACCCGGGCAGCGGCCGGCACGCTGAGGAGGTGCGCGGCATGAGCTTGGTACCCGACCGCAGGCGCGAGCAGGAGGCCTATGACCTCGCGCGCGCCGGCCGCACTCTCGGCATCCTCGTGGACTGCCCGGTAAGCCGGCTGGTGGCCATGGGCCTGGCCGCCGCCGGCGCGCAGACCCTGCTGCTGGGCTGGCCCGATCCGGAGCCGCGCCGGCGCGACTATCTGGTCCCCGAAGGGGCCGCGAGCCGGACCGAGTCCGGCGCAATGGCCTTCATCCGGGACACCCTGCAGGCCCTGTTCTGCGACGCCGGCGCCGCCTACGCCAGGGCCGAGCGAGACATCGGCAGCAGCCTGCTGCAGCGCGGGAGTGGCGTTGTTCCGCTGCTGGTGGTGCCCGCATTCCATGCTAGCGCCGTGGCGGCCGTCTATGATCTGGCCGAGAGGGGCGGCCCCGAGTGGGCCCGGCACCTGCGTGTCGTCGCGGCGGGGCCGCGAGGGTGCTGCCTCGTCAGACCCGATCCCGCCGAGGCGGAGGACCAGCTTCGGGCGCTGCGGGCGGTGATGGAAGGCGATCCCGGCGCGGATCCCCTCTCGATTGACGCGGCCCTCATCGCCGCGGGCACCCTCCTGCACGAGGCGCGCCTGCTTACCGGCACCAGACTGGCGCGAGCGACGGATGACGAATGCGAGCCCCGGGCCATCTGCTCCCTGAGCATGCCCGATCCGGTCGATGCGCCGCCCTGCGAGCGGCTCGTGGTGGGAGCCGGCGGGCTGGGCGCGATCCTGGCCCTGCTGGGCATCGCGCCCACCGCGCGCCCTGGCGACAGGATGACGCTGGTGGACGGCGACCGCGTGGAGCGGCACAACCTGCTGCTGCACAACTGGGCCGGCTCCCCGAAGGTCGAGGCGCTCAGGGCAGAGATCGAGCGCAGGTCCGGCACGCTGGCCGTGGACGTGGTTGCCGAGATGGTCACGCCGGACACGGTGCTGCCGCCCGCCGACATCACCTACGCCGTCACCGACTCGGCCCCCTCCCGCCGCGCGGTCCAGGAGGCCATGCCCGGCAACGGCCCCCCGTCCCTGATCTGCGCCGGCGCCAGCACGGGCGGCGCAGAGGCCTTCATCGCCGGCGGTGGCCCGGCGTGCGTCGCCTGTCGCTATCCCGGCGTCGATGAGGCTCAGGCCGCTACGGCCTGCTCGCGCAACCCGGCGTCCTTCGCGTCGAACATGCTCGCCGCGGGCCTCGCACTGGCCCTCGGCCGCAGGATGGGCACTGGCGACTTCATCGACTCCGACGACGGGGCTTCGCGCCACGCATTTTCGACCAGCCGACCCGACCGGCTGGCGCGCCTGCTACCCCAGCGTTGCGCGCATTTCAGCCGGTCGGTCGCCGCGAGGTGAGCCCGATGTCACAGCTTAGAGACGTGATCCTGCAGATGCTCGGAGACGTGCGCCCGGCCGACCGGGACGTGCCCGCCCAGCCCGAGGTGGTCGCCCTCTCCGCGCTGCTGCTCGCGCAGGTGCAGAACGCAACGCTTGCCCGGCGACTCGCCCAGGCGCGCTCGGTGGAGGAGGTATTCGACTACCTGGCGGTGGACCGCCTCATCGCCCGCGGCCTGGCCGAACTGGACGCCGACGCCCTGGGACGGATGGAGCCGGGAGTGCTGCTCGCCGCCACCTGCATGGACAGAGGCGATACCGGATCAGACTGAAGCGCGCGGCCTCTTCGCAGCACTTTGGGACAAGCTGTCCCGGGGCCGCACGCAGTCGGGGGCCGCCTTGGTCATCCTTGGGCAGATCCTGGACTCGTGATGTGTGGTTGATCTGGCTGGGGCGGTTGGCCACGACTTTGGGTCGCCCGCACGCAACGTCGAAGGGAGTGAGCATCACGATCACACAACTGCTACGAAAGTTCCACGTCGGACGAATCCTGAGGTCATCTGCTCGCCGAAGAGCGGAGGAGAGGTTGGCGGCAGTTGGAGACCGTGCCATTCCGGCGCTGTTGGACTATCTGAAGCATCGTGAAACCACGCTCCGCGCAGGTGACGCACTCTCCCCCCTGATTCGGCACCTGTAGTGTCGAAGGATCGCGCTACGCCCAGAATCTGGCCGCTACGGGCCACCAGTGTCGAAGTTGCGCTAGTTGTAGGCGCATGCCTGGTACGCCGAGGTCGGCAGGCTCCTGCGCTCGCAGCCCCTCGCAGCCTCGCCCCGGCGCAGGAGACCAGGCCACTGCCGTGGAACCCATCGCTGGAGGTGAGGTTCCGTGCGGTCGATTGCTCTGTGTGCTGCGCTGACGGCGGTGAGCGCCGTGAACTCTCAGCAACAGCCCTACAAGTGGACCTGCCTGACCGACGCCGCCGCCTTCGCCGCCCGAGACGGTGCCGGCCTGCTCAGCTTCAAGGGCAGACTCTGGCTCCTCGGAGGCTGGAACCCCGGCGACAAGGAGCACTTCCCGGAGATCTGCAACTCCGAGGTCTGGGCCTCCGACGACGGGCGCGAGTGGGAGCTTGTCACACATGCGCCTTGGGAGGGCCGGCACACGGCCGGCTACGCGGTACACGACGGCCGCATGTGGATCGTCGGCGGCGACGCCAACCAGGGCCACTACCAGAGCGATGTGTGGAGCAGCGAGGACGGCGAGCGCTGGGAGCTGGTGACCCGAGACGTGCCCTGGGGCCCGCGCGTGCTTCACCATACCGTCGTCCATGATGGCTACATCTGGGTGATGGGCGGACAGACGCTGCCGCAGTTCGCGCCGGCGGAGGAGGTCTTCTACAGCGACGTGTGGCGGTCCGCGGACGGCGAGCAGTGGGAGAGGGTCTCCGAAGGCGTGCCGTGGGCCCCGCGGGGCATGATCGGCGGCAGCGCCGTCTTCCAGGACCGCATCTGGATCCTCGGCGGCGGCACCTACGACACCCCCGACCACCCCCAGCGGATCTTCTACAACGACGTCTGGAGCTCCGCCGATGGGGCGCACTGGGAGCAGGTCACCGAGGCGGCGCCCTGGGCGGCCCGCCAGTACCACGAGGTGGCGGCGTGGGACGGCCGGCTGTGGGTGCTGGAGGGCTCCGACGGCGCCAACCGCAACGACGTGTGGTACTCGGACGATGGTGTGAGCTGGACCGAGCTGCCGGATACGCCCTGGGCGCCCCGACACGCCGCGAGCGTCGCCGTCCATGACGGCGCCCTGTGGATCATCGCCGGGAACAACATGGAGCCGGATGTCTGGCGGCTGGATCGGAAGTAGACCCGTGAGCACACGGTCGAGCCATGTAGCCACCGGGCCCATCCCGTCTGGTGCGGCCCGGCGCGGGAGAGACATTTGGCGCACCGGGCCGGACACCGGCAAGCGATAAGCCGCCAGAGGCAAGAGACGCGTCCATCCGCATGCCGCCCCCGGTCAGCGGTCACCCGGGTAGCAGTCCGCGATCCATTCCGCCAACGTGCCCGTGTAGCGCGCGTGCGCGAGGTGCTCGTCGCCGCGCTGACTGCCCCACGAGTAGTAGATCACCATCCGGCTGCGGAACTCGCAGAAGTCGATGTCTGAGTTGTTGATGTCCTCACCCGTCGAGGGGCGCAGGATGGGGTTCTGGGGGCTCTGCTGCCAGTGCAGGAGGTCCTCCGAGCGCGTCAGCCATGTCTCGAACCACCACGGGCCGGCGTGCTCGAGGTACCAGACGTAGTAGCGCCCGTCGTGGAATCGAATGGTGGGGCAGGCGGCGTAGCGGTCTGTCCCCAGGATGGCCTCCCCCGGGGGCAGCACCTCCCAGTGGAGGAGGTCGTCGGAGACTGCGAACGTGATGGTGAAGCTGGGCCACGGCTGCGCATCGGTCTCCAGCGCCATCACGTAGCGCTCGCCGTCGAAGCACACCGAGCAGTTGAAGAGCCGCTCGTTGCTGCCCTTGACCGCCAGATCGCTCTCCCACGTGCGCAGATCATCGCTGCGGAAGACGTGGATCTCGTCTAGGACCGCGTCGTCCTCGCCGCGCAGCGAGGCGTACACGAATAGCTCATCGCCGCGCACGAGGGGCACCGCGAATGTGAAGTCCTGCGCGAACTCGGTCAGGATCTCGCCGGCTGCAAGCTCCTCGCCGTCGCGGACGTCGCGCGTCCCGTCGGCGAGGCGCCGGATTCGCAGGTAGTGACGCCCATCGCGGGCGTTGTCCTCCATCCCGGGGCGCACGGACTCCAGCAGCAGCAGCTCATCCCGGTACACGAAGGGCGAGGTCTCCACGAGGTCGTTGCGCAGCGTTCCGAGCTTCTCGAGGGGCATTGTTCGGCCTCCAGTGCCTGGCAGTTGGCCGCAAGCAGGCTCGGGGGACCGTAGCCGCCCGTTCCCGCTGCTTGGGGC
>JBNGDZ010000254.1:0-7061 GCA_049975765.1 Armatimonadota bacterium | reverse complement strand
GCCGTTATCGGTGCGCCGGCCCCCGCCCGCTCCGGGGGCTCCACGATGCGCTGCACTCGATGGTAGTAGGTATGACCGCCCTGCAGCTGCCAGTGATAGAACAACAGCGAGATGCTCCCGTCCTCCTCGTCGCCGTCCGCGGTGATGTAGGTGAACTCTTCATCGATCTCAAAGGGCCCGTCAAAGGCCGAATCGTCGTCCCAGACGTTGTTTGGCAGCCGCTGCTCGAGGACGATACCCACCAGCTTGTTCGCGAGCAGGCTGAAGTTCTGCTGACCATCGCTCCGGTAGAACAGCCACGCGAAGACCTGGTCCTGCAGCGGTATCGAGCTGCGCGCCACCTGCACCCGGATGACTGCCTCATCTCCCGGGGCCTGCTGGAACAGCCGCGACGTCACACCCTTCGGGGCGTCCGTCGTGCTTGATCCGGTCGCAGTCTGCATGACGCCGAACAGAGCAGCGATGGCAGCGACCACGGTGACGGTCTGCTTGTTAGACTCCGTGCGGCGCTGAGCCTGCACTCGCTCGGGGCCCTGGTAGAGCCTGTATACGCGGTCCCCGACCCGCGCCCGGCCCTCCCCCAGCGGTGTCATCCTCGAACTCCGGGCGCTCACCTCGCTCACCGAGTAGCGCCCCACCTTCTGCATGATGATCTCGCCCAGATCGCGCTGGTACACAGGACGGAATAGAACCATAGCCATGCCGCTCTTGAGCCTATGGTCCTGGCCCAGGTCCACGGTCGCCACGCCGAACTGATTGACTGACGTGACGAAGCCTTCGGGGATGCGACTCGTGCGAATCTCCTCCACCGCCTCCTCCGCGATCTCCCGCAGCGCAGCATTGATGACCGTGGCGTTGTCACCCGTCCAGCCCGGCAGCGGCTTCGTGACCGTGCTCACATTCGCGCCGTTGAGGAACTCGCCCGTGGCCAGATCCAGCACCGCCACGCTCAGGTCCGCGCTCACCTGCCCCGTCTTCTCCATCACCCGAAGCTGCCTCACCTGGCCGGTGATCACCTTGTCCACCTGGAGGCGCTCCCCAAGTCGCATCTGCTCGGACACCGACAGCGGCGGCTCGAGCTCGAGCTGGCTCAGCTCACGCTGCAGGTCCCGTTTCGAGGTCACAATGAACTCCCTCGAATCCTCCAGCGCCAGCGCCAGGGCGTCCGTGGCCTGCTGACTGACAACGGACTCCACGGATCCCTCAGGATCCTGGATCGGCAGCACGATCACACTGGCGCTCTCCACCACCGGCTGTGCCTGCGCATCTGCCACCACCGGGAAGCCGATCACTGCGTACGGCACCATCATGGTCGCCGCCAGATAGAGCGCGACGTACTTCCAGGTGGGGCTCTCGTGTAGTCGATGCATTATCTCGTTGCTCCTCCCGGCACGTGGCTCACAGCACGATCCGCCCGGATGTTGCGCACGGAAGTCACTTCTATCCTGCAAGCTCCGCCGCGCCACGATACGCGCCAGAGCGCACTCCCACTATCTGCCCAGCGTCATCGTCCCGATCGCCTGGGTCCTCTGGCCGTTCCCGGCCTCTGCGCTCACCACTACCAGGTATGTCCCGCTCGGGGCCCTGGTCCCGGTGGTGGTCGCGCCGTCCCATATAACCCTCTGCACCCCCGCGGTCTGCATCGAGCCGTCGATAACCGTGTCCACCGTGCGACCGGCGATGTTCAGCACGCGCACCTGCACGCTCGCCGGCGCGGACAGCGTATAGGTGATCTCCGCCCCCGCGCCAATCGGTCGCGCCGAAGGTGTCGACACCGTCGTGCAGCCGCCACCATCAGCCAGCACGATCTTCAGCTCCCGCGGCTCTCCCCTCGCAGCGAACTCATAGCCATGCACGGTGCGCATGTAGACCTCGCTGCCCGCCGCCGGATCGATCAGCAGCGGCCTCACGTCCGCGGGCACCGAGGACAGGTCCGGCCATCGGACCTGGGCCTGCTCTCCTGTCGGCGCCGTCACGCTCACCGTCCATGTCGTGTCCGCCCCCTCCGGCCGCACATCGACGGCGTAGCTGCCTTCGCCTACAGCGCTGTAGACGCACCTGTCCATCCCCGGAGCCGGAGGCTTGAGCATATCAATCCCTGCATCGAAGCCCTCCGTCGCGCTCGGCGAACAGCCGATCCACGTCGATGCGTCCCGCATCCCCGCGCTGCTCACCACCACTGGAAGCAGCCAGCCACCGTCCGGGTTCGCCACCGCGACCCGGCTGGCCTCCTCGCCATCGGCCAGCGTGTCGGTGAGCCGGTTGCCGATGATATCGACGTCCTCGCTCACGTTCAGCCAGTACCCGACGAACGGCTCCGCCACCGCTGAGGTCTCGTAGGCGCCCAGCACGTAGGTGAACAGCGGGCTGCGCACCAGACCCGCCGCCATAGCCTGCTGCATGGTGTAGACGACACCCGTGCGGTCGCGCACCTCCAGAGAGTAGAAGTCTATGGCGTCGGTGAAGAAGTCGCCGATCAGGTTCCATCCGGACTGACCCGAAGCCAGCGGCACCTCGTGCTGGTCACCCGCCTCGATGCCCTCCTGCGTCAGCTCAAGCGGCGTACTCGGCCTCATCCAGTAGCCGGTTCCCAGCCGGAAGCGGTCCGCGGGTGTGGACGGGTAGACATGGTAGCGCCCGTCCTGCGGCTCCCAGGCCGCCATCTTGAAGCTCGCCGCATCCGCCCCCAGCAGCTCCGCCGGATCGATGTTGGGGTAGTCGTAGGGCAGGGAGATGAGCTGCAGGTCCGCCGGGAACGTCCGGATACTGCTCACCGAGAAGTTGACCGCATCGGTCTCCTCACCGCTGGTCACCGTCACGATCCGCCGCTCCGGCGAGACTGTGAAGCCCTGCGGGTCAGGCTCCACCACGATCTGCCCGGTGGGCACGGCATCGAACCGGTAGTTGTACGGGGCGCCCGTCTGGCGCCTCGTCACCGTACTCTCGCTCACCGTGGAGTCGATGATCTGCTCGTTGACCAGCAACTGCACCGTGATGCCGCCAATCGCCTCACCGCTAAGCCCGCGCGTGATGAGCCCCGAGATGCTCCCCGGCGGCTCGCTCTGCAGCGGGATCATTACCTCCTCGGTCTCAGCCGCCTCCACCGTCACCGGCTCCGGCTGCGAGCGCTGGAAGCCCGCCGCCGTCGCCTCCACCGAGTAGGTACCCGGCTCCACCTCAATCTGCACCCGCCCGGCATCGTCGGTCACGCCCTGGCCGATCACTGTGCCGTCCGTGAGTATCTCGACCAAAGCGTTGGTGATGGGGGTCTCCTCGACGTCGGTCACTGTTGCGATGACCGTCCCCGGCGCGGCGCCCAGCGCGAAGTCCGTCGTCGTCGTGTTGCCGCTGGTGACGGTTACCACGGACTCCTCTGTGCTGTAGCCCAGGTGGCTCCCGTCAGCGACCACGATCACGTCCCCGACCGGGATGTCACCCAGCAAGTAGGTTCCGTCTGCATCCGTAGTCGTGCACGCGATCTGTTCACCGCGCTGCGGCCCCTCCTCCCCGTCTCCATCCCCGTTCTGAGCCGGTTCCGCCCCGCTCTGCTGACTCCCGTTGCCGTCCTCTTCCTCCTCGCCATTCTCCGGCTCCGGCTGGAGTGCCTCGTAGGCGCACACCTTCACGGTCGCCAGCGGCTTACCCGTGGACAACGCCGTCACGGTCCCCCGGATGGCGCCGGGCGCCGCCCGCGTGATCGCGAAGTCGATCACCGGGTAGGTGCCGCCACCATGTGCCTCCTCATTGTCCTGGTGGTCGATCTCGAAGCCCGGCCGATGCGCTCGAAGCGTGTACACCCCCGGCGCCAGCCCGCCCATGACAAAGCGCCCGTCCTCCTCGCAGCGGACCGCGGCAATCACGTTCCCGCCCTGTATCGCCTGAACGACCGGCGTGGGGTCGTTGATGGGCTGGTTCCCATCGCTGATCGACAGCACCCGGCCCTGGAAGCCTGCGGTTCGCAGGTGGCACAGGCAGTTGTGCATCAGCTTCGACCGGTAGTTCATGCACACGCCGTACTCCTGGGGGTCAACCACGTCATAGGTTCGGTGTGTCTGCTCAAAACCCCACGCGAAGTAGATGACCCGGTATCCCCCGCCCGGCTCCTCGTACCGCAGACCCGCGTTCCCCTCCGTCGAGTAGGTGTGCGTAACCGTCGCCCCGCCGACAGGCTCAATGACATCCGACCACAACGTGAACTGCGCGCAATCCTGGCTCTGGCACGTGTTGCTGATCACGTGCACGCCCGTCTGCATGGTCAGAGGCGGATGGCTGTAGAAGGTCCAACCGGGGTGTCGGGCCACCGGGTCGCCGTCAGCACCGTTGATCTCGGGAGGCCAGTAGGCGTCGGGCAGCCGGTCGTCCTGGCCCATGCTGGCAACAATGAGCGTACAGCCTCCGTCGGCGGAATCCTCAACGTAGTTCGCGTGCAGGTAGTTCGTGTAGAAGCTGTTCTGGACCGTCCCGTCGAGAGTGAGCGCAAAGCCGATGTCCTGTCCCGATATCATCAGGCGCCCGCCCCGATCCAGGAAGGTCGCCAGGGTCGCCTGGGTCGATGCATCCACGAGGCTGCCGGGACCAGCCCACACATCGCCGGTGTGGGGAGCGGCCCACACCACGCACCGGTTCGCCACCAGCACCTCCCGCAGGTCCTGCATGTCCGGCACCGACAACTGCACCTCAGTCGTGGGGAGGTAGTAGATGAGGTCGTTCATGGTGATGGGTCCGCGGCATATCACGCGCCACAGATCGTAGCGCTCCCCCAACACTCGCCTCGGCGGCCCGCTGACCCCGTCGATGAACGTGTTGTACGCCTCGTTCTCCGCCTCTTCTGAATCGCCGGGATTCGTGGTGTAGTAGCTCTCCACAGGGTAGACGGTCGGGAAGTCGTTGTTCTCCATGCTGGCGTTCCAGATAAAGCCCTGGCCCTCGCAGTAGTCGTCCACCAGCAGAACATTGTGCTGCGGCTGGAACATCAGCGTGGTGAACCCGTAGATGTCGTCGTACTCGAAGGCGTTCCCGGCCACGTCCTGGACGACGATATCGATGATGAAGTCGCTGGGCGACAGCGGTGTGGTCCACGTGCCGCTGAAGATCCCGTCGCCCTCGACCTCATCCCCGTGCTCGGGATCACCATCGTCGAACAGCTCGGCCTGCCCCACCTCCCGGCAGTCCAACTCCAGCGCCCC
This sequence comes from Armatimonadota bacterium, assembly GCA_049975765.1. Taxonomy (GTDB): domain Bacteria; phylum Armatimonadota; class Zipacnadia; order Zipacnadales; family UBA5352; genus JAYENL01. The sequence goes on along the minus strand of JBNGDZ010000254.1, from coordinate 1,875 downwards.
CGTCCCGTCCACCGGCTCGATGGCCCAGCTTGAGCCGTAGGCGCCGAAGATCTTGTTCTCCCGGCCCTGGCTGTCGTCCTCCGCCGAGTCCGGGTCCTTGAACTGCGCCACCACGTGCGCCACGCCGCTGTCTCGGTCGAAGACCTCCACGTGCACCGTGACGTCCTCACCGGGCGTCACCAGCCGCCGCGTCGCGTCAACATAGGGAAGACCCATCAGCCGGGGAGGCACGGGGTCGGAGACCTCGAACCGCCAGATGTCTGGCTCGGCGCCGGCCTCGTCGGGGCGTGATGAGGTGAAGAAGATCCGCACCGGCAGCCGTGGGTCCAGTCCAGGGTTGAAGCAGGGGTAGCGGTCGTCGAAGCCGTCCTCGGGGTCGAGATTGCTGCGGAGCTGCGCGTCTACCGCGTCCTCACCGGCCGGCACCACGGTCCAGATATTGTAGTCCAGATTCGGGTCTGTCGCCTCCGTCCGCCGGTTGGAGGCGAACGCGATGAGCTGGCCGTTGTGCCGCCACGCCGGATCGCGGTCGTCGGCTGCGGGATCGCCACCCCCGTTGGTGACCTGCTCCTCGTTGCGGCCATCGGGGTCAACCCGGAAGATCCTGCTCCCCATGCCCGTCCCGGCCCGAGTGAACAGGATCGGACCTCTGATGACCCCCACCGACCTCGCCCAGGCAGGCTGGGTCTCCTCCGCCGGCGTCTGAACTATCGCCGTGGGCTCCCCCGACCCGTCAGAGGGCATTACGAAGATGTCGCGGTTGCCGTTCAGGTCCCCGCTGAACGCGAACCTCAGACCATCTGGTGACCAGGTCGGGTCGTACTTGTTCCCGGCACCGTCCGTGATCTGGCGAATCGTCCCCGTCAGCACCTCGACGGTGTATATCTGCCAGGTGCCCTGGGAGTTGTTCGAGAACGCCACCAGGCGGCCGCCGGGGCCGTACTCCGGATACAGCTCGTCGCCCGGCATCTGCGTCAGTTGCGTCGCCAGCGAGCCGTCCGTGCGCAGCAGCCAGAGGTTGAAGTCGTCGGCCGTCACGCCCGGATCGAACTGCCCATCCCCGTCCTCATCCACGCCGTTGCTGGCGATGACAATTCGGTTCAGCTCGCCCTGCGGCGCCGAGCTCACATACAGCTCCTCGCTCGCCGTGGCTGTCGGCGTCAGTTGCAGGTCGGGGATCGGTCCGGAGCCTGCCTGGGCGGTCCGCACCTGTGCCATTTGCTCGAACAGCCAGTCGGGCCGCTCCATGCCGATGTAGCGTCGCCCGCACGGCAATCGTTGCCCCGTGGAGGAATAGCGGGCGGCAAGGAGACCGGCGCTCTCTTGCGTCCCGCGTGGGGAGGCGGTGAGGGAGGTGAGACAGGTGCTCAGGATGATTGCGGCGGAAAAGCAGACGGCCAGTGTCAGAAGGATGCGCCCCTTCTGCAACACAATCACTCCCCGGGCCTGCGGCTTCGACCCATTAGTAGCTGCAAATGGTGCTACGCGCGCCCCGTGAGTATTCGTCTGGCTCCAGGTCTGTCCCGCCACGGCCAGTGCCTGAGGGCCCTGGCCAATCCGCCGGCAGCGCACCCAAGGACGCCGTTCGCCACGTACAGGCCCTCTGGAGGCGCCCCGTTCGCCTCCTTCACCCGACCCAGTCACAGCCCGGCGGCGAGTAACGTTCGCGGCGGATTATAGCACACCCCACCAGCACAACGCAAGCTGCCACCGGTTAAGCCGCCGTGACGTCCTCAGCCCCTCCCATCACGACCAACCCGGAGCCCGAATCCCTCTTATTCCACTCCGTCTATCAGGTCCCGCCACAGGCCTTGCGCCGCCCGCCGGGCGTCGCCGATGCAGCCCCCTGTGCACAGGACCCGGTCAGTACAGTGT
>JBNGDZ010000253.1:0-7062 GCA_049975765.1 Armatimonadota bacterium | reverse complement strand
GGCCAGGTGGGCATCGACTCGTTGGCCGGGCCCAGCGAGTCCATGATCATTGCCGACAGCCAGGCGGACCCGGCGTGGGTGGCCGCAGACCTGCTCTGCCAGGCGGAGCACACCGGCGACAACATGGTGGTCCTGGCGACCGAATCGGAGGTCCTGGCGGACGCCGTGGAGGCGGCGGCGCAATCGCAGATCGAGAAGCTGCAGCGCGCCGAGCTGATCCGCCAGTCGCTGGCGGACTGCGGCATGGTCGCACTCGTCGAGAGCATGGAGGCCGCCTGCGAGCTGTGCAACGACCTGGCGCCGGAGCACCTGCAGCTCATGGTGGCCGAGCCGCTGGCGCTGTTGGAGCTGATAGACAACGCCGGCGCCATCTTCCTCGGGGAGCTGGCGACGGTGCCGCTGGGCGACTACGCCGCCGGCCCTAGCCATGTGCTGCCCACGGGCGGCTCGGCGCGCTTCTCGTCAGGCCTGTCGGTGCGCGACTTTCTGAGAAGCTCGTCGCTGATCTACGCCGCGGAGCGCGGCTTCACGCGCCTGGCCCACGACGTTGAGCTCCTGGCCGAGGCCGAGGGCCTGGACGCCCACGCCGCCGCGGTGCGCATCCGCCGTAGAGCCGGCTTCGGGCCGCAGAATCGGGAGGAGAGCTGACCATGGCCGAACGGTCGGCGGAGCTGCAGCGCAGCACGAAAGAGACGCAGATCGAACTCTCGCTGGCACTCGACGGGCGCGGGGAGTCGGAGATCGCCACCGGGGTGGGGTTCTTCGATCACATGCTCACCCAGATCGCCCGGCACGGCCTCTTTGACCTCACCGTGAAGGCCACCGGCGACGTGCATGTGGACTTCCATCACCTCGTGGAGGACATTGGGATCGTGCTCGGCAATGCCGTGGCTGCGGCCGTCGGGGACAAGATGGGGCTCGTGCGCTACGGCATGGCGGCCTGCCCCATGGACGAGGCCGTCGTCATGGTCACGCTCGATCTGGGCGGGCGGCCGTGGTGCCGCTGCGCGCTGGAGTTTCCGACCGAGAAGATCGGCGAGTTCGACACCGAGCTGATCCGCGAGTTCTTCATCGCCGTGGCGAACAACGCGGCGATGGCGCTGCACGTCGTGCAGCAATCCGGCGCCAACTCGCACCACATCGCTGAGAGCGCCTTCAAGTCCTTCGCGCGCGCGCTGGATGCGGCGACCAGACTCGACGAACGTGTCGCGGGCGTGCCGTCCACCAAGGGCACGCTGTGACGAGCCGCTTTCCGCTGAAGTCTGCTGCGGCGCCTCTCGGCTTTACGTCGCTCTGCGGGCGTCCCCACCCTCTCCATCGGTGCGGCGCTGTGAGGAGACGCGCATGATCGCTCTGATCGACTATGGAATGGGAAACCTGGGCAGCGTCGGCAATGCCCTGCGGTACATCGGCTGCGAGTTCGATATCACCAGGGAGGCGGCCGCCATCGGCGGCGCGGACGGCGTCATCCTCCCGGGGGTGGGCGCCTTCGGCGACTGTATGAGGAATCTCCGCGCGCGCGAGCTGGTGGAGCCGATCCGCGACTACATCGCCGCCGACCGGCCGTTCCTCGGCATCTGCCTGGGCCTGCAGCTTCTCTTCAGCGAGAGCGAGGAGATGGGCAGCCACCGGGGCCTGGACGTGATCCCCGGCCGCGTGATTCGCTTCAGGCACGCGCTGAAGATCCCTCAGATCGGCTGGAATCAGGTCCACACGCAGCAGCAGTGCCCGCAGCTTGAGGGTGTGCCCGAGGGCGCGTACGTCTACTTCGTGCACTCCTACCACGTGGTGCCCGAGGACGAGTCCGTCGTCGCCACAACCACTGATTACGGCTACGACTTCTGCTCGGCGATCCGCCGGGGGAATCTCTTCGCCACTCAGTTTCATCCGGAGAAGAGCGCGGACGTCGGGCTGCAGATCCTGCGCAACTTCGCGCGCACGTGCGGCGAGGCGGTGGCGGACCAGTGATCGTCATCCCCGCCATCGACCTCTCAAGCGGTCAGGTCGTGCGCCTGGAGCGCGGCGACATGGGCCGGCGGACGGTCTACTCCGATGACCCGCCCGCCACCGCCCGGCGCTGGGAGTCCGAGGGGGCGCGGCGCCTGCACGTGGTCGATCTCGACGGGGCCATCGAGGGGCGTCCGGCGAATCTTGAGTCGGTGGCGGCCATCGTCGAGGCCGTTGAGATCCCCGTGGACGTTGGCGGGGGGCTCCGCACGCTGGAGGACATCCAGACCGTGCTGGATCTGGGCGTACGGTGGGCGCTGCTGGGAACCAGTGCGCTGACGAGCCCTCAGGTGCTGGCGGAGGCGCTGGAGCGGTTCGGCGACGCCGTCTGCGTGAGCATCGACGCGCGCGAGGGCATGGTGGCCATCGAGGGCTGGGTAGAGACCTCGCACGTGCCGGCGCTCGAGTTCGCCCGGCGGGTCGAGGGCATGGGCGTGCAGGAGATCGTGCATACCGATATCAAGAGCGACGGGATGCTGACGGGCCCCAACATCCCGGCGCTGCGGGAGATCGCCCAGAGCACTAGCCTGCGCGTGATCGCCGCCGGCGGCGTGAAGTCGCTCGCCGACATCCGGGCGCTCAAGCAGCTTGAGCCGATAGGCGTGGCGGGCTGTATCAGCGGTCGGGCCATCTACACCGGCGATCTGCCGCTAGCGGAGGCGATCAGGATCGCCGAGGCCGATCCCTCCTCGCCGCCCGGGTAGGACCGCTTGCAAAGACATCGTGACGCAGGCCGGAGGGCGCGGGGCCCGTTCGCCGCTCGCTCTGGACAATGCTTATCATGGCGAACGATACAGGGAGCGAATGAGATGCTCGCCAAGCGCATCATCCCGTGTCTGGACGTGAAGGATGGTCGTGTGGTCAAGGGCGTGCAGTATGTGGACTTTCGCGACGCCGGCGACCCGGTGGAGCAGGCGGCGTGGTACAACGAGCAGGGCGCCGACGAGCTGACCTTCCTGGACATCACTGCCTCTCTGGAGCACCGCGACACGGTGTTGGACATCGTGCGGCGCACCGCCGAGCAGGTGTTCATTCCCTTCACCGTCGGGGGCGGGATCCGCACCATCGAGGACATCCGCGAGACGCTAAAGGCCGGGGCCGACAAGGTATCGATCATGACCGCCGCGGTGCAGAACCCCGACATCATCACAGAGGGCGCAGAGAGCTTCGGCTCGCAGTGCATCGTGGTGGCTATTGACGCCAGGCGCGTCCCGGAGGAGGGCCGCGATGACTCCGACCTAGGGCCGGCGCCCGACGAGGACATCACCTGGCGGGTCCACACACACGGAGGCACCCAGCAGACCGAGGTGGACGCCCTGGAGTACGCCGCCCGGGCCGAGGGGCTGGGCGCGGGGGAGCTTCTGGTCACCAGCATGGACGCCGACGGCACCAGGGCCGGCTACGACGTGGAGCTGCTGCGCCGGATCAGCGAGAACGCCGGCATCCCGGTCATCGCCTCAGGCGGCGCCGGCAGCGTGGATCACATGTACGAGGCGCTCGATTACGGGAAATGCGATGCGGTGCTGGCGGCAAGCATCTTTCACTTTCGGGAGTACACCATCCGCGAGGTCAAGGAGGAACTGGCCGCGCGAGGCATACCGGTGAGGCTCTAGCGGTTCGGTTAATGCGGAGGAGTGGTGGGTCGGACTATGGTAGACGAGGACGCATGTCCGGAGGAGATCATTGAGCGCCCGGACCTGCGCGACCGCGTGGGTGTCTTTGAGACCCGTGAGGAGGCGGGGCATGTCCTCGCGGGCATGATGGAGCATCTGCGGGACAGCCACGCGCTGGTTCTCGGGGTGCCGGCGGGCGGAGTGCCCGTGGCGGCTGCGCTCGCGGAGGATCTGGGGCTTGAGTTCGACGTGGCTGTCGTGAGCAAGATCACGCTGCCCTGGAACCCCGAGGCGGGCTACGGTGCAGTGGCCTTCGACGGCACCGTTCGCATCAACGAGCCTTTGGTGGGGCGCCTGGGGCTGGGCGATGAGGCCGTCCGCCGGGGGATCGAGGCCACCCGCAAGAAGGTCGCGCGACGGGTGCGGGACCTGCGGGGCGAACGTGCCCTGCCGGACATCTCCGCCCGGACGGTCATCCTCACCGACGATGGGCTGGCATCGGGCTTCACCATGCTGACGGCGGCTCAGGCCGTGCGGGGGAACGCCCCGGCGCAGGTCGTCGTAGCGGTGCCGACGGCACACACGGATGCCGCCGCGCGGGTGCTCGATGAGGTGGACTGCATCTACTGCGCCAACATGCGCGGTGGGATGCGTTTCGCCGTCGCGGCCGCCTATCAGCACTGGTACGATGTGTCTCTCGACGAGGTCATCAAGCTGCTGGACGAACACCGCGCCGGGTAAGGCCGCGGGGGGCTTGCGGCCACGCTGCAGGAGGACGTGCCTGTGTACACCGATGAGCTGAAGTTCGACGATCAGGGCCTCCTCCCGGCCGTGGTCTGCGACCACGAGACCGGCGAGGTTCTGATGGTCGCGTACATGAATGAGGATGCTGTGCGACGGACCGTCGAGACGGGGAAGGCCACCTACTGGAGCCGCTCGCGGCAGAAGATGTGGGTCAAAGGCGAGACAAGCGGGAACGTTCAGCGCGTGCGCTGGATCCGTCTGGACTGCGACGGCGACACGCTACTGCTGGGCGTGGAGCAGACCGGCGGAGCCTGCCATCTGGGCTATCGATCCTGCTTCTATCGCGAGCTGCACGACGGCCAGTGGGACGCCATTGCTGAGAAGGTCTTCGATCCCGACGAGGTCTACGGCAGCGACGAGTGAGCGCCGCGCCCCCCGGGTCGCCTCACCGGCGCAGGAACGGGAGCAGCCGGGAGAGGTAGGTGCGGGACTTGTCGCACGAGCGACAGAGCTGCAGGCCGCTGAAGTCAACCCTCAGGAGCTTCTCTCGAAGCCCGCGCAGGCGCTCGCCGTGCCAGATCTCCTCGAGCGTCTGGTCCGGAACGCGGCCCAGCTCCATGGTGCAGTCCATGTCATAGCAGCAGGGCGCCACGCGGCCGTCGGATACCACCACGAGCATCTCCCAGGGGTAGCTGCACGGCGTCGAGAAGTACCAGCCCGGGCCGGGCGCACCCCCGATCTGTCCCGCCCAGGTTGTGAAGGGCTTGATGACGGCGCGCACGTTCTCACTGGCCTCAACATACGGCCGCCACATCTCGACGAAGGCCTCCACCTCATCCTCGGTCCCCGGCGTCTCTACGAACTGCAGACCGATGGTTGGCAGGTCCCGGTCGGAGGCGGCGTTGGCCTCCAGCAGCCGCTGCACCTTAGACACCAGCAGATCGAAGCGGTCGGCCCCGTGCACCTGGGCATAGGTGGTCTCGGTGGCGGCATCGACGGCCACGCCCAGCCAGGTGAGGCTCGAGCTCAGCAGCGGCTCCACGAGGTCCTCGGTCAGCAGCAGCGCATTAGTGCTGGTGCACAGGCCCTGCAGGGGATCGCGGTGCAGTCCGCGGCGGCGCAGGTTCGGGAGCCGGCCGCCGATGAGGTTGATCATCTCGATGATGCGCGGGTGCATGAGCGGGTCGCCGAAGAAGTGCAGGCCGACCATGCGAAGCTCTCCGCGCTCATCGTGGACGGCCAACTCGTCGGCGATGGTCTCGAAGAGGTCCATCGTCATGTCGCCGGCCTCGCGCTTCATGCGATCGCGAGGGCAGATGGGGCAGCGCAGGTTGCAGCGGCTGGTCGTCTCGATGAACACGGTGCGGGGAAAAACCGGGGCGCGGAGGCGCCTGATCGCGGCGTAGGCCCGGGCCATCAGTGGCGAGAGCGCGCGGCACAGGGCGTTCTGCCGGTCCTCGCCGCCGCTCGTGGCCTCCACGGGAGTCACGTCAGCTCCCCGTAGAGGCGCAGCACCGAGCCGTTGACGACGCCGGCCTCGTCGCTGATGAGCCAGGCCAGCACCCCGGCGATCTGCTGGGGAGTGACCCACCTGCTGCAGTCGGCGTCCGGTCGCGCTTCACGGGTGACCGGTGTGTCGATGATCGACGGCATCACGGCAGCCACCGCCACACCCGTGTCCGCCACCTCCTTGGCGATGCAGGCCGTCAGATTCAAGACTCCCGCCTTGGCGCAGGCGTAGGCGGCGCGTCCGGCCGGGAGGTCCTCCGCGGCCTTCGAGGAGACGCTCACGATCCGCCCTCGGTCGGCCTCGAGCATATACCGCAGAGCGTGTTTGGTGCATAGAAACATCGAGGTCAGGTTGAGGTCCATCATCCGCCGCCACGTCTCCAGGTCGGTCTGGGCCACCGTCTCGCCCCCTGCGAAGCCCCCGACGAGGTTCAGGAGCGCGTCCGGTCCTCCAAGGTCATCATGGACCCGGTTCATCATCTCGCTGACGCCGTGCTGCTCCACCACATTGCAGACGATGGGCGTCAGGGATGCGTCGGTCGGTAGGCGGCCGAGAAGGTCATCGAGCTTCTCCTGCGTGTGCTCCACGGCCACAACGTGCGCGCCGGCCCTGAGGAGGTGTGTCGTGACGACGCTGCCGAGGTTCCCGCCAGCGCCGGTGACGACCGCGACCGTCCCGTCAAGCTCCATTGCTGATCCTCCCCGAAGTTCGGTCAGCCCTCGCCTCGGCCGCGCCCGACGACGGCGGGCGCTGTGCGATGAGCCTGAGCACCCGGTGCTCATGTGGCTCGCCGTGGCTGCGGTCGGTGACCGCCAACTCCTCACAGCTCGCCACGCGCAAATCCTCGAACAGGTCCAGGAGTTGCCGCCGCGTGAACCATGTCTGGACGTAGGGCGCGAACTCGCTGTTGCGCGAGTCCTCGCGGCTGAAGACACTTGCGAACAGCCACGCGCCGGGATGCATGGCCGCGACGATGGCACGGGCTACCCGCCGCGCCTCATCGAGGCCGAAGTGGCCCAGAACGGTGTCGGCGACCACCAGATCGTAGGGCCCGCGGATGACGCCCGGCCTGGCTACGTCGGCTCGCCGGGCCTCGATGGCCAGTTTGGCGCGTCTGGCCATCTGCTTGAGTCTGCGCACAGCCTCGGCCGAAATATCGACCGCCTCCACGGTGAAGCCGTTGCGGGC
>JBNGDZ010000252.1:0-7100 GCA_049975765.1 Armatimonadota bacterium | reverse complement strand
GCTGCTGATAGGCGAGAGCGCGCTGGCGCAGGCGGCCGAGCACGTTGCCGTCGAGCCCGAGCAGGCGCCCGCCGGGTTCGCGCGACTGCTTGGGCTGTCGGAGCGGTTGGGTCTGGAGCAGATCGCGGAGGAGCCGGAGGACTGACCTTCGGGGCTCGAGGAACGATGCAACAGCCGAAAGGGGAGAGTCTATGAACGGGCGTTCGCTAACAACGATTGCAGTCATGGGGGTGCTGGCGGCGCTGATCGCCGGGTGCCCGCCCCCGGCGCAGGATGAGATCCAGGTGACCGTCCGCGGCGCGGGGGAGAGTGCCAATGAGCTGAGCCGCGAGGAGATCGTGGAGCTGGCGAGGCGCGAGGCGGAGCTGTGGTGGTACACTTCGTTGCCCGAGGAGCAGGCCCAGCAGTTCCTGGAGCGCTTTGAGGAGGCCCATCCCTATGTCGATGCACGCCTGGTGCGTGGCAGCACCTTCGACATCGTGCGGCGCGTCGACAGGGAGCTGGCGCGGGGCCAGGTGCGGGCTGATGCGCTGCACGTGCTCGACCCGGGCGTGTTCGATGACCTGAGGCGGCGGGGCGAGCTCTATGCCTACCGCTCAGAGCATGCGCATCACATTCCTCCCGAGTACCAGGAGCCCGGGCAGTGGACGGCCATGCGGGCGGTGGTCATCTGCATTGCCTACGACACGACCCGAAGGCCCGACCGCCTGCCCGAAACTTGGCCTGATCTGTTGGACCCAAGATGGCGAGAAGAGATCGGCCTCAAGGATGCACAGACCGGTGGCTCGGCCTACGCGCAGTATTACCTGCTGCGGGAGGAGTACGGTGCCTCGTTCTGGCGGCGAATGGCGGCGCAGCGGCCGCAACTGTTCCGCTCCTCGTCGGACACACTCAACGCGCTGACGGCAGGTGAGATTGACCTGGCCGGGGGGATCCTCGGCTACAGCGTCTACCAGGCCATGCAGGAGGGGACGCCTGTGGCGCCGATATGGCCGCGGGACGGCGTACCCATGACCGTAGGGCCGGTGGCGATCCTGAGCAGGGCGCCGCATCCGCACGCCGCGATCCTGTTCATGGACTACGCGCTCTCACAGGTCGGCCAGCAGGCCATCGTGGAGATCAGCGGGTGCTACTCGCTGCGCGATGACGTGGAGCCGCCACCGGAGCGGCCCGCGCTGAGGGAACTGAACATCCTGGCGCAGGAGGGATCGTGGTCCGAGTACCGGCTGCGTCAGGAGCGGCTGCAGTCGGAGTACAGCCGGCTGTTCCATCCTGAGTCGGAATAGCCTCGCAAAAAACGCCTGAGCATGATACAATGACGGGCGTTTGCAGATGCAGCAGGGCGCCTGGCATGCAGCGGCGAAGAGGGGCGTGGCGGAGAGCCGCCACGGGGCGTCATCACAACAGTGCTGCAGACTCACTCACCAGGAGGCGGAGCGATGAAGAAGCTGATACCGGTCGTGATGATCCTCGCGCTTGCATGTGGGGTGGCCACGGCGAGCGAGACTGTGCAGAACTTCCGCATCAGCGCCATGGGCATGGCCGACGTGGGTCTGGCCGACGACGACGCGGCCTTCCTGAGCAATCCTGCGGGAATCCCGCACATGAAGGTCTACGGGCCCCGCATCTCGCCCTGGCCGAGTCGGGTGTCGGGGACATTCAGCGTGGGCGGCGATATCGACACCTTCAGCGCATTCTATTCGGCCCGCAACGCCGCGGGCACCCAGGGCTGGGGGGCCGGCTACTGGAACCTCGACGCCGGCAAGTCCACTGACGTGGACGGCTTTGGAGCCGGCTATGGGATGGAGTTCTCGGGCGGCTTGAGCGGGGGCGTGAGCCTGCTGCACACCACGAACGCCTCGGATCATACGATGGTCAATCTGGGCGGCATGTACCGCGTGGATGCGCCGATGAGCGACTGGAGCTACGGCGCGCTGCTGCGGGATCTCACCGATGAGAGCGGCTCAGGGCCGATGCTGGACCTGGGCGCGTCAGTGACGCTGCCCTCAGGGCTGCTGATCACCGCCGAGCTCGAGGACATCAGCGACGAGATCGACACCGTCTTCAACGTCGGTGCAGAGTGGCCGATGCCGATGACGGCATTCACGCTGCGCGGAGGCGCGGCCGACGGCGACCTTACCCTGGGCGTTGGCTACATGCTGACAAGCTGGGAGGTCGGCCTCACCTGGATGGACTCCGACGGCGGCGACGACCAGTGGCTCATCGGCGCCGCTGGGAGCTTCTGAGCGCCTGAGCGACGGGCGCGCATTGAGCAGAGAGACCGGGGGCTCTCCGGGGAGGGGAGCCCCCGGTTGGGGTGTTTACGGGGGCGTATACTGCGCTCCGGGCGCCCCGGAGGCGGTTGTGCGCATAATATACCTTATGTCATCTTGACCGACCGGCCCTGTGCGCGTCCCATGTACCCCAGGTGCCGCAGCCGCCTCTCGACAGCCTCCCGCTCTGCGTCGGAGTAGCCTGCGTCTGTCACCCGCTCAGGCGGCGGCCATGGCGCACACCTTTGAGGTGAAGCCGCGGCGAGCTCGGCGCTGAGGGCCTCAGTCAGCACCCGCCCGTCGAGGTCTAGCGGGATCGGCTGCCCGAGCATGTGCAGGGCCGTCGGGGTCATGTCCTCCACGCCGGCATCGGTGATCTCACATCGCTGGCCGACGGACGGGCCCGCCATGGCGATGATCCCCACTGACGAATGCACCCCCCACGGGGGCTCGAGCGCCACGACCGGCTCCGGCTGCACGTCGCTGAGCGGCAGCGTGGAGATGCCCGGCCGGGCGCTGACGGTCACGCAGCGCTCCTCGGCGGGTCGCGCGTAGAGGTCGGGCCCCAGGTGCGAGAACGGTCCATCGTACAGCTGCTCGTTGCGGAGCACCTCAGCGAACAGCCGTTCGCCGGTGCCAGGATCCTGCACGGACAGAATCAGGTCCTCCACCTCGGCGGCGAGCGCGTCGGCCTCGCCCGGCGGCACAATGCCCTCCGGATCGCGTCCGGCGATGTTCAGCCGCACCTGTGCATAGTCGCCCCACGGCGCCGCGCGGGTCCGCGACCAGTCGATCTGCACATCCCGCTGGTAGGAGGCGAGGCGGGAGCGCAGGCGGCGCGCCACAGGCCCGAGAACTCGCGCCACTGCGGGCAGAGCCTGCTTGACTCGCATCCACAGCCCCAGCGCCTGCGCGGCGCGGGAGCGCCTGGCCTCCAGGCCGCCCGCATCCCCCCCACTTCGCGAGCCGTATGCCATCAGCCCCCGCTCCAGGAAGAGCTTCTCAAGATTCACCAGCCGATCCGCTGCGGCGCCGCCGTGGTCGGAGAGGATGATGACGTTGGTGCCCGCATCGGCCGCGGCGGACAGAAGGTCGCCGACGCGGTCGTCAACGAGGCGGTAGGCCTCGCGAACGTGGCCGTCTGGGGCCAGGCTCTCGGGCTGCATCGGTCGCATCTCCCGCCCCAGGTGACCGTGGTGAACCCAGTCCACGATCTGGAAGGACGTCATGTAGACGTCGCACGGGAAGCGCGCCAGCAGAGCCTTGCTGCCGATCACGGGGAGATCGGCGTGGCGCACGAGGGCGTCGCGGTCGCCTTCAGGATCCTGGATAGAGAGGGGGCACAGGTCGTACTCCCCCACCGCCTTATCCAGGACCGCGAAGGCCTCGCGCGGCTCGGCCAGCGAGGGCTGGTAGCTCGGGCCATCGAAGCCCGAGATCTGGAAGCCGCTCAGGACCTCGGGCGGGTAGGTTGCCGGCAGGTTGAAGGTGCCCACGCGCAGGCCGGCGTCGCTGAGCGCTCGCCACACCGTGGTAGCCCGTCGCCGGCTCGCAATCGGCGTCTCCATGGCGTCTCCCGACATGGGCAGAAAGTCGTAGACCCCGTGTCTCCCGGGGCTCTTGCCGGTCATGATCGACGTCCACGCCGGGGGGGTCGTCGGCGGTGTCGTGGAGCGCAGCGGCCCACACGCCCCGCGCCGCGTGAGGCGGCAGAGGTTGGGCAGGTCGCCGTCGGCCATCAGCCGTTGCGTCAGGAGATGGTCCGCCCCGTCGATGCCGATGATAAGCAGTCTCAGAGCCTCGCCGCGAGCCATGCGTGCATCCTTTCGAGAGTGTTGTGCCCTTCTTCGAGGCTGCGATGCTCCGATCCTGCCTCTCGGCGCGAGCTGGGCACCGGCACCTCGAGGCGGACCCTCCCCAACCCACGTCAAGCTTGCCGCCGCGAACGCGATGGCGTAAACTGTCGGCGACGGGCGACGCATGTCCGGGCGCCTGATCCCCCGCAGCGGAGCGAGCCATGGCCGGCGGCTACAGCGTCGTGATCCCCACCTACAACCGCAGGCGGACGCTGCTGATGGTGCTGGAGGCCCTTGCGCGCCAGGAGCGGCGGGAGCTGATCGAGGAGGTCGTGGTCGTGGATGACGGCTCCGAGGACGGCACCGCGGAGGCCGTCGGCGGCCTGCAGAGCCCGCTGGATATCCGGCTGCTCGAGGGGCGGCGCGGGGGGCCGGCGGCGGCCCGCAACGCCTGCGTGGAGGCGGCAAGGGGCGAGCGCATACTGCTGCTGTGCGATGACATCGAGGCCAGCCCCGGCCTGGTCGCCGCGCACCACGGGCGCCATCGGCAGGCGGGAGGACCGTGTGCGGTGGTAGGCAGGGTTGAGTGGCCGCCCGGGAGAGCGGTCTCGCACTTCGAGACCTACGTGATGGAGCACTACCACTTCGGCTTTGGCGGTCTGGAGGGGCGGGAAGAGCTCCCCTTCCACGCCTTCATCACGGCGAACCTGTCGATCAAGCGGAAGCTGCTGCTGGGTCTTGGTGGCTTCGACGAGGGATTCGAGTACGGCTGGGAGGACACCGACCTGGGCCTGCGGGCGGCGGAGGCCGGCGTACGCATCCTGTACGCGCCGGAGGCAGTGGCGTATCATCACCATCAGATCGACCCGGGGTCATACTGCCGGCGGCAGGCCGCGGTGGGGCGGTCGGCGGCTCACTTCGCGCGCAAGCACCCGGACCGGCCCGAGGTCGTTGGGCTGGGTCGCCTGCCGCGGCCGTGGAGCCTGCGATGGCTGGTCAAGCGCGTTCTTTTCAATCGGTTGATGCGTCCGGGCTGGACGGCCGTTGCGCGGGCGCTGTCCGCGATGAGAGCGCTGCGGCCCGCTGAGCTGATCTACAGCCAGATCCTGGCCGCATGTTACTACGGCGGCATGGCGGAGGCACTGCGCGAGCAGGAGCCGTAGGGCGACGCCAGGAACCTGGGCGCCCGCGGGAGCGGTTACTACTCATGGCGGACGTGTGCAATCAGGTGCCGGCCGGCGGAGCTGACTTCGTGCCCCGCCCAGGAGGTGTGCGCCAGAGCGTGTCCGGGACGGTGACCATCGATCGCGGCCGGCGGCAAGGCCGCCTCAGGCAGTGGGCCGAGCTGCTGGCGATCCTCACCGTCGCTCAGCTCAAGGCGCGCTACCGGCGCTCCTTTCTGGGCTTCTTGTGGTCGCTGATCATGCCGCTGTTCCAGATCCTGGTCATCGGCTTCGTCTTCCAGGGCCTGCTACAGCATCGCATCCCCAACTACACGCTGGTGTTCCTGACCGCCCTGCTTCCGTGGATCTTCTTCAGCGACGGGGTGCTGACGTCGTGCCCGGTCTACCTGAAGTTCCGCGATGTGGTGAAGAAGATCTACTTCCCCCGCTGGGCGCTGCCTCTGTCGGTGGTGTTCGCGTCCGCGGTGCACTTCGGCCTGTCGATCATCATCCTCTTCGCCATCTTCGTGGTGGTCCCGGTGCGGTTCACGGCCGCCTTCTGGGCGCTGCTACCGCTGACCGTGCTGCTCACTGTCATGCTCTCCGGCCTCTCGCTGATCTTCTCAGTACTACATACGTACTACCAAGATGTGGAATATGCCCTTACTGCTATCGTCAGGATGCTGTTCTTTGTGACGCCTGTAATGTATCCTACCGACCAGATACCGGAAAGCTACCAATACTGGTTTCTGTTCAATCCGCTGGCGGCGATCTGCGAGGGCTTCAGGTCCATCCTCCCGGGCTACGAGCTGCCCCGGCCGGAGCACCTGGCCTGCGCGGCCGTGGTCAGCGTCGTGTGCCTCGGTCTGGGGATGGTCGTCTTTCGCCGCATGAGCCCGCAGCTTCCGGAGGTGCTCTGAACCTCGGGTGAGAGGTCTCGCTTATGGCTGACGGCGCGCCCGTCGTAGAGATTGAGGAGATGTGGAAGCGCTACCGGCGACATCATGACCGGCCGGCGCGGCTGAAGGACGCCTTCCTGCAGCGCGTCCTCGGGCGCGTCCACAAGGTGGAGGAGACCTGGGCTGTCCGGGATTTCACCATGCGGGTCGGGCCGGGCGAGATCGTGGGGCTGATCGGCCCCAACGGGTGCGGCAAGACCACGGTGCTGTCCATCGTGGCGGGGGTGCTGGAACCCACACGCGGCAAGGTCCGAGTGCGTGGCCGGGTCTGCCCCATGCTCCAGGCGGGAGCCGGCTTCCACCGCGACCTGACGGGTCTGGAGAACATCTACCTGTCGGGGGCGATCCTGGGGATGAGCCGCGCCAGCATTCAGGACAAGCTCGACGACATCGTGCAGTGGGCTGGCGCCGAGAGCTGGGTGGACACGCCGGTGCGGACCTTCTCCTCCGGCATGCTCATGCGCCTGGGCTTCTCCGTGGCCGCGCACATGGAGCCGGACATCCTGATCGTGGACGAGATCCTGGCCACCGGGGACGAGGCATTCCGGGCGAAGGTCCGGCGGCGGCTGCGCCATGAGGCCGGGCAGGGCCGCATCGTCCTGTTCGTGTCCCACTACATGGAGGAGGTGCAGATGCTCTGCGACCGGGTGCTGTGGATGGAGGATGGGACGGTGGTGCGGGGAGGCCCCACTGCGGAGCTGGTCGAAGACTACATCGCGGAGGGCCGCGCCCTGGAGGAGCAGGACGGCGGAGGCACCCGATGATGCGGCTGGCCTGGACGCTCACCTTCGCGGCGATGGCGGCGGCTCTGCCCGCGCAGGAGACTCCCGACCTGGAGCCGTCCCCACCGCCGGATGGCGCCTGCGACGCGGATGTGGCGCAGCATGTACTCGCTGAGACGCTCGGCAC
>JBNGDZ010000251.1:0-7103 GCA_049975765.1 Armatimonadota bacterium | reverse complement strand
GAGGCGCTACCCACCTTCACCGCGTAGGTCGGGCTTCCAGCCCGACGCCGTTGCCACGCCGTGCGGCGACGGCACGGTGGCAACGGCAAACGGCCGGGCAGGCTGGGCAGCCCGCCCCTGCGTACGGCGTGATGACAGCGGCTGAGGCCCTACGGCCAGCGGGCTGAAGCCCCGTTTTCTGGGATGGCAATGGCTTCCAACAGAGACCGCGGCAGGCCAGAGCTGCTCCTGTAGCGAAATGGCCCGGCCGACGGAGCCATCATCGTATCCCACGGCGTCGCGCTGGAGGCTGCGGTCTATCCACCATGACACTACGTGAGCGGATTCTGAGCGTCTACCGGGGCGAGAGGCCCGACGTGGTCCCCTACATGCTCGACCTGTCGCACTACTACTACCATCGGTTCCGGGAGCCCTGGGACCTCAGCCAATCCTACCCGGAGCCCGAGAAGGGCCTGATCGACTACCATCGGCGGATGGGGGTGGGGTTTTACATCGCGAATCTGGCGCCCTTTTACAGCGCGCGCTACGGCGATGACGTGACGGCGACCACGAGTCGGGAGGTCCGCGGAGGCGTACCGGAGATCACGTGGGAGCTGAGCACGCCGCTGGGCAGCATCCGCCGCACGCGCGTCTGGGAGGAGCGCAGCTACTCCTGGACCATTCCACAGTGGGGCGTGCGGACCGAGCAGGACCTGCGGGTGCTCGGCTGCGGCCTGGGCAGCCGGAGCTTCGAGCCGGCCTGGGACTGCTGGCACGCCTGGAACGACTACGTGGGCGACTGCGGCGTCGTCTACATCGGCGCGGGCTACAGCGCCATGGGCTATCTGCTCAGCCTGTGGATGGGTGTGGTGGGCACCACCTACGCCATCTGCGACTGGCCGGACACGGTGGAGGAGGTCGTGGCCCAGATCAATGACAACACACTGCGGCTGATCGACCTGCTCGCCGAATCCCCCGCAGAGGTCATCATCGTGGGCGACAACTTCTCCAGCGACATCCAGCCGCCGCACTTCGTGGAGCGCTGGTCGCGCGGCTTCTACGAGGAGGCATTCGCGCGCCTGCACCGCGCCGGGAAGTACGTGGCGGTGCACGCGGACGGGAAGCTGCATGGGATGCTGCGCCTGCTGGCCGAGATGGATGCCGACTGCGCTGATGCGGTGAGCCCCGGTCCGGTGGGCGGGCTCACCGCCGCGCAGTGCCGGGAGGAGGCGGGAGAGCGGCTGATCCTCTCCGGCGGCGTCTCCCCGGAGCTGTGGCTTCCGAGCGCCAGCATCGAGGACTTCCGCGCCGCGGTGCTGGAGTGGCTCAGCACCACACGCGTCAGCCACCGGCTGCTCGCGGGCGCGGGCGATCAGGTGCCGCCCGGCGCCGAGGAGCGCCGCATCGAGATCATGCGCGAGCTCGTTGAGGAGCACGGGCGGCTGTAGGGCCCCTTCGCGCAAGCTCGCTCGAGGACGCCCGAGTCCCGACGCCGCCCCGGGAGGTAGATCGGACGTGCGCTTGCTGAGTCTCGTCCTCGCCTTGTCCTGCATCATCGCGACCGCCGCAGCGGCGTGGCAGCCCCAGGAGTTCGTCATCGGTGGCTGGGCCGGACCGCCGCCCTCCCACAACACGCTGGAGACGTGGCAGAGGGTCACCGACTGCAACTTCACCTTCTGCGGGGTGCGCGGGGGATACTCTGTCGAGCAGAACAGAACGATGCTGGACCTCTGCCAGCAGGCCGGCACCAGGGCCCTGCTTGTGGACAGCCGCATACACTGGAGCATGGTGCGCGACGACGACTGGC
The DNA here is from genome assembly GCA_049975765.1 of Armatimonadota bacterium. Lineage (GTDB taxonomy): Bacteria > Armatimonadota > Zipacnadia > Zipacnadales > UBA5352 > JAYENL01. Next base: position 5,317 of record JBNGDZ010000251.1, on the reverse strand, counting down.
GCGACACCGTCAGTGCGATCGTGGCGCGCATCTCTCGGGACGAGGGCCACAGCTTCGCCGCGCCGGTCACCATAGACCGCACTGATACCGAGGACATCCAGATCGCCTATCCGACGATGGTGTCCCTCGAGCCTGACCGAACAGGCGTGCTGGTGCTCTACCACTACCAGCCCGGCTACATCGAGCGGCTGACGGACAACGACGCCGAGATCCGGCAGGCCAGGCTGACGGTGACCTCAGCGGATACCGGGGACAAGTCTGCGGACGGCGCGTGAGGGGCCGTGCTGCCTCGTCTTGGCGTGTCGTCCGCGCTCACTCCGCTGCGATCCCCCGGACCACCCGCAACTCCTCCGTGCCGGCGAGGTAGACGTCCTGGCCCGCAAAGGCGATCCGGCCTGGTGGTGAGAGGCGGCCGATCGGCTCGATGCGGATATCCTCGGGGTAGATACGCACCAGCACCTCGCCGATGTAGGCCCACACGAGGCCGTTCGGCCCCACCCTGTACTCGTTGCGGCCATGGCGGTTCGTAGCCGTGTCGAGCCGGAAGCTGCCCGGCACCGGTTTCGTGAACGGCACCTCACCTGTCGTCACGTCCACGCCGTAGAGCAGCCACTGATCCTGGTGTTCGGGATCGGCGCAGGCGCCGAGGATCATCCCCGGCAGCGCCTCCACGATGCCGCCGATATCCCGCTGGCCGGGCACCGGCTCAACCTCGCGGACGATCTCGGCGGTCTGCGCGTCGAGGACGAAGAGCTTGCCCTGCTCGGGCGTGAAGCCGGGATCGAGATCGTCCCGCACCGCCCTGGAGGAGGCCACGATCAGCGTGCCATCGCGCGCCGAGGTCAGCCACTCGATCTGGTAGGCGCTGAAGGGCCGCCACAGGCCGCCGCCGTCCTGCCGATCGGGGTCCCACCAGGCGATGCCGCCGCCATGCCCGTTGCGGACGAGCTTGCCGCCGAAGTAGACGCGCCCCCCGGCGGCCGTGGCTCCGCCGTACATCTTGTGCGTGCGCGCCCACTGGTTCATCCGCACCAGCAGGCGCGGATTGCTCCGGGGGTCGGTCTCCGCCGGCGCCGGCGAGCCGAAGCCGCCCTTATTGGCCGTCCACGGCCGCTGCGGGTCGTATACGTATAGCGGCGAGGACGGGTAGCCGGACTGATAGACCAGCCCGCCGGCGATGGTGGTGGCGTAGTGGCTGAGGTGGATCTTGCCGGGGTGCCGCATCTCGCCGGTCTCGGGATCGTAGACGAAGTTGCCCAGATACGCGTCGCATGTGCCCAGCAGCCGCCCGTCCGGCAGCTCGGTGAGGCGGTCGATCGGCATGGGGTAGACCGGCACGTCCAGGCCCAGCTCATGCCAGCCCAACGCCTGCGGCCCGGCGCCCTCCGGCTCCTCGTCCGGGCGCTCCCAGGGGTTGCGGTACCACAGCCGGGCGCTGCCCTCCGAGTCAGGGTCAAGCTCGTCGGTGTACAGGTCCGGCCTCTCGGGGCCCGGCTCAGGCTCGGGCCGCTCCGGCCACGGCGGAGCGACGCCCTCCTGCTTCTCGATGGCCCGGCCCTCGTAGAGCCAGTACTCGCTGCGCTGCTCCTCCTCGCCGAGCACCTTGTGAGCAACGCACTCCACGCCGTCGTGGCGCTGCCTGATGGAGATAAGCCCGTCCACGCGCTCGGTCTCCAGCAGCACGCGCTCCTCGCCGGTCTGATGGTTGTACGCCACCAGATACCACGGGACCTTGCCGGAAGCCACGTAGAGCCACTCGTCGTCCGCGCCGCAGTAGTAGCCCCAGACGCCCTCGGGCTTGTGGCTGGGCCCCAGCGGGCCAAAGTCGGTGACCTCGCCGGTGGCGGTGTCGACGCGATAGCCGCCGGCCTTGCCGGAGTCGTAGTAGCTGCCCGAGCCGTAGAGCATCCCGTCGGTGCCGGTCACCAGGGGCCTGCGCTCGCCGGTGAGGCCGGGGGCGACCACGCCCATGCAGGAGAGCTCGTTGCTCGCGGGATCGTACACGTAGACCTCCATGCCCTCGTCCCAGTCGGGCGTGGCGAGGTATAGCTTCCCGTCCGGGCCGATCTCGTTGCCGGCGATGTGGATCTGCCGGCCGTCCGGGATGCCGGTGGTGGTCAGCGAGCCGTCTCCGCAGTCGACGACGAAGCAGGTGGTCGGGCCCGAGTAGCCCCTGAAGTACCACTGCAGGATGTCGTAGGAGCGACCGTCCGGGTTGGGGACGAGGTACATGGCCCCTACGCGCGTGCTGCGCACGGGCACGCCGAGGCTCTCGGCCTCAAGCTCCGGGGCGTTCGCGAGCCGTTCGGCAAGGTCGGGCTGCTGGCAGGGCGTCCAGTCGGCGGCAATGACGGATGAGCCCAGCGCGCAAGCGACTGCGATGGCCAGGACCTGTGCGGACATTCAGGATCACCCTCTCAGGCGTAGCATGGGCGCCCGGGACCTTCGCCGAAAGCAACGGCAGGTCCTTGTGGCGCCTGCTTCTGCCCAAACGGAGAAGGACTGCGGGAGAAAGCGTCGGTGCGCTCGTTCTGGAGAAGCAGGCCGTAGATCTGCAGGGACGCGCAACCGGCATGTGAGCAGGGCTGTGCGATGGCTCGGAGGCTCCGCGGAGCACTCTGGAGCCCAGTTCCATTCAAACACGGTCACTCACGGCCCGGGGAGGGTTGTCCGTGGTAGAGGCGAATACGATGATGAAGTCTAAAGCGGGCGCACAGCCAGGGGACCTTGTGCTCATCGACGAGCTTCCTGATATCGACGTGGTAATTGCGCACTCACCGCTACGGGGCATGGGTGGAAGAACGAGATGGCGGCCTGTCCTGATGCAGTGTTACCACGAGGCCGCCAAGGAGGAGTTGCAGCCGTATGTAGTCAAGGCGCGGCGACAGGAGGAGCTTGAGGCGAGTACGGCGGCATGCGTCTCCGACCTCGTGTGCGGCTTCCTCTTGCAGAGCGCTCGGATACAGTGTGTTGAGCCTGCCCTGGTGCGTATTACAGGCGAACTGGCGAGTGATCTGAGCGTCCAATATGGGTACACTTTCCTCGGGGGCCTCCACTACGCAAGTCGGTACTTGCAGCCGGCTTCCTCGAGCCTGCCAGCGAACAGCAGTATCGAGAATCCTGCGGACCTCGCGGGAATCTGGTATTTCGACAATTGGGTGCGCAACATCGATCGCGACACGCAGGGGAACCTGATCTTCGCCCAGCGTGGAGGCTGGCGGGCAGTGGCCGTTGACCACAGCGATTGTTTCGGCGGCAGTGGCCGACTATCGCGTGAGAGCCCGCCAGCATACGCGCTGGAATGGACCTCTGCGGTTCCGACTGTAAATCGGTTTGGAGAGCTGGTTGAGCCCATTCTCGAGCAAGGCCTTCGCGAGATTGGGCGTAGGAGAGTCAGACCCGCAAGGGCAGCCGTGTCAGCAGCTCTCGAAACAGTACCAGAATCTTGGTGGGCACCTCTCCACAACGGACCGGGTGAGATCGAGCGTTTCCTGGAGGAGCGCTGGCGGCCAGTCTATGGATGGCTTAAGGATTGGGATGACCTGAAGCAAATGCTGGACGACGGGGTGAGCATCGATGTATAGATATGCCCTGTTCCACTATGTAAAGAACGTCATGCGAGATGACAAGGAGCCGGTAGGGCTCGTAGTCTGGTCTCCCCGGCATGGTGAACACGTCCTGCGTTTTCCCGGCGGCGCCGAACGAGTCCGAGAGATCGGTGGGCAGGAGAGCAACGCAATCGTCTCGGCTGTCCGCGACCAACTCAGAGGATGGATAGCCGACCAGCGACTGCCCATGTATCCGGAGTTAAGTGATCCGTCCTCCGATGAGTGGTGGGCCGCCGTAGCGGACCTGCTCCATCATAGTGTTGAGATGGGCCCAACCCACCCGATGCAGCTGCGTGATGAGGCCCAGGCCGAGACCGAGCGACTATTCCGCAACCTGGTGCACACTGAGCAGATTCGCGAATCCATTGACCGCATTGATTCCAAGATTACTGCGGCACTCCGCCGATGCGGACTGCATGAGCAATTCGAGGTCAGCCCAGAGCTTCCAGGCAGTCATGGAACTCCTGTCAAAGTCAGGAGAGCTTACTGCAGGGGGCAATCCGCGGTCGTGGTTGACGGTGCCAACCTACGGGTGAGCGATCCTTTCCGCCAAGTCGACGAACTCGTGGGCAAACTTGACCGGCTGCGCGCTAACGGTTTGAAAACTCTGGCCGCAATTGGGGTTCTCAATGGACACGACACGGCCTCCTATGCAGAGGCTCTGAGGAGCTATCTCTCGGATAGCGTTCATGAACGACAAGGTCAGGAGCGAAGCGTCTTTGACCTCGACACCGAAGCGGATGAGTTCGCCTCCGCAGTCGAGCGGTATAAGAATGCAGTGGACCGGTCACAGGGTGATCAGCAACGCGCTCTCATTGAGGGTTGATGCTTCCAGCGATCTCGAACCGCGTCCCCGGGCCGCTCAGCGCTCGACGATATGCTCCCGGCCGGGGATCAGCGCGTTCCACGGCCTGCCGGCCACGAGCTGACCGTCCTCGACGAAGCCCTCCGGGCGGTCGCGCAGCTCATCGATCAGCCGCGAGCGCCATCGCTCGATCCGATCGGCCTCACCCGGATCGCCGGAAAGGTCGTGGCACTCGCTCGGATCCTCGGTCAGGTCGAAGAGCTGCTCGCTGCCGTCCTTCGGGTCCCAGATGTACTTCTCCCGGCCGTCGGTGAGTGCCATGTGCTCGGGGACGTGCTCGATGTGTACGTGCTCCCGCCACGGCACCTGCTCCCCGCGCATCAGCGGCAGCAGGCTGCGACCGTCGCAGCTCTCGGGCACCTCAATCCCGGCCATCTCCAGCAGCGTCGGCATGATATCCGCGTGGGTGCAGGGCTCCTCGACCACTGATGCCCGCTGCAGGCCGAACTCCTCGGGCGCCTGCACCAGGAACGGCACCCGCGCGGAGGGCTCGTAGGCCCGCGACTTGCGCCACATGTAGTGGTCGCCGAGCATCTCGCCGTGGTCCGCGGTGAAGACCACGATGGTGTCGCGGCTGAGGTCCCGGCCGATGCCAAGAACGGGGTTGAGCAGCCGCCGGAGCTGATCATCCACGTGGTTGATCAGCCCGTAGTAGCCCGCCCGCGCCGAGAGCAGCGCCTCGCCGGTCAGGTCCACCTCGCTCGGCGCCACGTGATCGCCCCGATGCTCGCCGAAGCGTGGGGGCGAAGCCCACTCCCCGATGACCGGCTCCGGCACTCCGGTGCGCAGATAGCGCTCGAAGTAGGGCTCCGGGGGCTGCAGCGGGGGGTGGGGCGCGATGAAG
>JBNGDZ010000250.1:0-7112 GCA_049975765.1 Armatimonadota bacterium | reverse complement strand
CTACTACCATCACTCGGCGCTGCTGGGGCGCCGCCGCAACCACGCCATCGTCCGGGCCATCGAGCGCCACGGCCTGGCGCCCTTCGTCTACGGGGGCCAGGATATCTGCACCGCCGGTGGACCGATCATGTCCCCGCGGATGCTGCGCGAACTGTACTTCCCGGAGCTGCGCTGGTGCGTTCAGCCGCTGGTGGACGCGGGCATCGGCATCATCTGGCACTGCGACGGCAACATCCTGCCGATCCTCGATGACATCCTCAGCCTGGGGGTGATGGGCCTGCAGGGATTCGAGGAGGAGCACGGGCCGCGGTGGGAGGCCATGTGCGCGCTGACCGACGCTCGTGGGCGGCCCATCAGTGTGTGGGGCTGTGTGTCGGTGACCACAACGCTGCCCCACGGGACCCCGGAGGATGTGCGGCGGGCCGTGGAGCGTTCCTTCACCGTCGCCGGACGGGGCAGAGGCCACGTGCTGTCCTCCACCAGCAGCGTCTGCCGGAGGTCCCACACGAGAACATCGACGCGCTGTTCGACCACGCCGTGCGCTTCGGGCGCAAGTTCCTGGGCGGGTAGCCGCAATCGGGCGCCTTGCAGGTCTCAGGCCCCGGTCAGGTGAATACGGTCAACCACTCGATTCGCCACCGGGGGAGCCGCACATGAGCCGCATTGACGCCGGACCGAGCACAGCCAGGTTCGCGGCGCGAGGTGATCCCGATGGACTCGCTCGTGCAGGTGCTTCAGAAGACCGCGGCGCGGCGACCCGACCGGCCGGCGTTGGTGACCGGCGAGGTGCAGATGACGTGGGGGGAGCTGTCGGCGGCCGTGGATGCTGCGGCAGCGGGACTGCAGAGGCTGGGCGTCGAGCCCGGCGACCGCGTGGGCCTGGTGCTGCCCAACTGCCCGCAGTTCGTCATTACCTACCTGGCCTGCGTGCGCATGGGGGCGATGGCGGTGCCGCTCAATCCGGTGCTGGCGCCGGAAGAGGCCGCCTACATCGTGGCTGACGCCGGCGCGAAGGCCGTCGTGGCCGTGCAGCAGACCGCGCCGCTGGCGCAGGCCGCGGCGTCCGGGGCCGGCGGCGTCGAGCATCTCATCGTCAGCGGGGACGACATCCCCACCGGTGCGCTGGACTTCCGCGCCCTGCTGGCCGGCGGACCGGGCGAGCTTCCGGAGCCTCGCGGTGGGGATGAGGTCGCGGCGCTGATGTACACCTCCGGCACCACAGGCCGGCCCAAGGGCGCGCAGCTCAGCCACCGCAATCTGCTCTTCGACGCCCGAGCCTCGGTGGCGGCCGTCCGGATGTTCGAGGATGATGTCTTCCTGTCGGTGCTGCCGCTGTTTCACTCCTTCGGCGCCACCGTCTGCATGGTCATTCCGATGCTGATGGGGGCGACCAGCGTCCTGGTGCCGCGCTTCGAGCCGCTGCCGGTCCTGGAGGCGGTGCAGCGGTCGCGGGCGACGATCTTCCCCGGAGTCCCGTCGATGTTCGCCGTGCTGGCGGGGCTAAAGACCGACCGGGAGTTCGATGCGGGGAGCCTGCGGCTGTGCATCTCCGGCGGCGCGGCCCTCCCTCGCGAGCTTACTCCGGCCTTCGAGCAGCGCTACCGGACGACGCTCCTGGAGGGGTATGGCCCGACCGAGGCCTCGCCTGTGGTGAGCGTGAACCGCTCCGAAGAGACGCGCAAGATCGGCACGGTGGGGCCGCCGCTGCCCGGTGTGGAGGTGGAGGTCCGGGACGAAGACCAGCTGCTGCCGGTCGGCGAGATCGGCGAGATCTGCGTCCGCGGCGACAACGTCATGACCGGGTACTGGCGGGACCCGGAGAAGACGGCGAGGGCGATCCGCGACGGGTGGCTCTATACCGGCGATGTGGGTGCGCTCGACGAGGACGGCTACATCACCATCGTGGACCGGAAGACCGACATGATCATCGTCAGCGGGCTGAACGTGTACCCTCGCGAGGTGGAGGACGTCATCCGCCGGCTGCCCCAGGTCCGCGACTGCGCCGTCGTGGGCGCACGCTCCGAGCTGCGCGGGGAGATCGTCACCGCGTGGGTGGAGCTGCACGACGGCCAGGCCGTGGCGAACGGAGACGTCATCGAGCACTGTAGCGAGCACCTGGCGCGCTACAAGATCCCCAGGCAGATACACTTCGTGGACGGCCTGCCGCGCTCGGCAACCGGGAAGGTGCTCAAGCGCGAGCTGCGGGAGCGCGCGGCCACCGAGGTATGAACCCAGCCGCCCAGTCCCCCAGGAGCGATGAGTATGAGGCGAACCCTTCTGCAGCTCCTCGCACCGGCGATCCTGAGCACCATTGTAGGGGGCGAGATTGGAGTGCGTGCTCAGGACGACCTCGTCGCCTGCTATACCTTCGACGAGGCCGAGGGGGACGTGGCCCGCGACATCAGCGGCAACGGCTTCGACGGCACGATTGTCGGCGCCACACGCGTGCCCTCCCCCCGTGGCCGGGCGCTGCGATTCGACGGTGTGGGTGACCACGTGGACCTGGGCAGCCCGGAGGGCCTGCGGCTGAGCGGAGATCTGACCATCGAGGTGTGGGTCCGCGGCGAGCTCGGTGGCAAGCAGGCCGGCGAGCACGAGAACGGCAACTGGCTGTTCTTCGGCGATTCGTCGCACCTCGCCATCCACCGCAACTACAATCTGCGCATCGACACCTACAATAAGCTCCGCTTCGAGTGGGCCGACGACACCGAGTACACGCAGCTCACCGGCGACGCGGGCTTTCTGGATGGCGAATGGCATCACGTGGTGGCGGTCGCCGAGTCCCCATCGCACGCCTATCTCTACCTCGACGGCCGCCTCTACGAGCGCGGGCCGATGGCGCTGCCGATCACTCCCACGAGCGGCGAGAGCTTCCGCATCGGGGGCTGGTTCGCGGGCGTCTTCCCCGGCGAGGTCGACGAGGTGCGCCTCTATAGCCGCGCGCTCTCCACCAGCGAGATCGCGCGGCACGCCGGGCTGCCACCCGCCGACGAGCCCCGCCTGTCGATGGACGCAGGATACAGCTACGCCAGCCGCGGCTTCGTGGCGCGGGTCTTCTGCGAGGACTTCCCCGACGCCGCGACCCGCCTTGAGATCACCGTGATGGACGAGGCCGACCGCGAGGTGATCTCCGAGACGCTACCGGCGGCCCGCCAGACGCGCCCGGGCTCGGGCCGCTGGTGGGTGGACCTGCTGCTGCCCCATGCCCAGATTCAGGCCGGCGACTATGCGCTTCGGTGCGCCGTGACCGATGCGGAGGGGACGGCCCTGGCCAGCCTCACGCAGACCGTCCCGTGCGTTGAGCCCCCATACTGGCTGGGCGCGGACATCGGCCTGAGCAGGCAGGTCCCGGCGCCCTTCGAGCCGCTCCGCGCGGAGCAGGGCGCTGACGCGGTCGAGGTGCTGCCGTGGAACCGGCGCATGGTCTTCGACACCCGGCCCTTCATCAGCGGCATCGAGAACGGCGGCGAGCAGGTGCTGGCGCGGCCCATGGCGCTGCAGGTGGAGACGGCCGCGGGCCGGGTGGACTTCGCCTGCGACCCGCCGCGCATTGAGGAGTCCGCCGACGACCGCGTGGTGCTCGGCCGCGAGGCCGACGGCGGCGCGCTGCGCCTGCGCGAGGACTGGATGATCGAGTACGACGGCTTCGCGCGCGTGGACTGGACTCTGCGGGCCGGCGAGGCCGTTGAGCTGCAGTCGATGACGCTGGAGATTCCGCTACGGCCCGAGCACGCGGCCTTCAAGCACACCTGGCCGGGCCGGCTGCACGGCTCGCTGGGGGAGCCGGTGGCGATGCCCTTCCGACCGGTGGTGGTGCTGTGCGATGAGGACCGCGCGCTGTGCTGGACCGCTGAGAGCGACCAGAACTGGCTGGTCGAGCACCATGAGCGGGCCATGGAGATCATCCCCGGCGAGGAGGAGACGCTGCTGCGGCTGAACATCATCGGCCGGCCGGTGGCACTGGCCGGGGGCGAGACGCTCGATTACAGCTTCGGCCTCATCGCCACGCCCGTGCGGCCGATGACGCGCACCATGTGGGAGATGCGCATCCAGCGCCAGCAGCCCTACGCGCACGAGTACGAGTGGATCGACCAGGAGATCGACGGGAAGCCGGCGCTGCAGCACTTCGCGGAGCTGGGCGCGCGCGGGCTGGTGATCTGGCGGTGGTGGAACGCCTTCAGCCACGCGCTGCCGGTCGGCCACGAGGAGCGCTTCCCGGAGCTGGTTGAAGCCATGCACCGGCACGGGCTGCAGGTCGATCCCTACGCGATCGGATTCCTGTTCTCGACCCGGGCGCCGGAGTTCGCGTACTTCGCCCACGACATGCTCATCGAGCCGCGTGGCGAGTGGTTCATCGACCGCCTGCCGGGCCTCGAGAACCAGATGACCTACCGGGCCTGCCGGCGCGGGCCGTGGCAGGACTGGGCGGTGGCGATGACCGCCGAGTGCATGGACCGATACCACACCGAAGGGGTCTATCTGGACGGGACCTCTCACCCCTTCCCCTGCCGCAACGAGCTGCACGGCTGCGGCTTCACCCGGCGCGACGGGACCGTCGGCTCCACATACCCGGTCTTTGCGTGCCGCCTGCTGATGAAGCGCCTGTACAGCGTCGTGACGGCACGCAGGCCCGATGGCCTGGTGGACGCGCACACGTCCGGGTGCTACAACCTGCCGGCGCTGGCCTTCGCCACCGACTACTGGAATGGCGAGCACCTCCCGCGCAGCGATCACGTGCTCGACGCGGTGCCGCTGGATGTCTTCCGCGCGGAGTTCATGGGCCGCAACCTCGGCATTCCCGCGGACTTCCTCTACTATCGCCTGGGCGGCTACCGGCGCTGCCTGGGCCTGAGCATGCTGCACGATGTGCCGACCCGTGCCGAGAACCTCGCGGACCTGGAGCTGCTGTCGGAGGTCTGGCGGGTGCGCGAGGAGTTCGGCTGCGACGGCCCGGGTGCGGAGGCGCAGTTCGTCGGCTACTGGGAGCTTGGCGGGCTGGCATCGGCCGAACCGGAGGGCGCATACGTGAGCCTGTGGCGTCACTCGGACAACGGGCTGCTGGCGCTGTTCGACAACCTGGGGCGGGAGGACACCACGGTCGAGGTCGCCTTTGACCTCGATGCGCTCGGCATCGCCGAGGCGTCGGCCGCCGACGCCATCAGCGGAGAGCCGCTGAAGATGCAGGAGGGTGCCGTCAGCCTGCAGCTCGCCTCCCAGGACTGGCGGCTGGTGTGGCTGCGGCCGGAGTAGCTCCCACGCTACAGGCGGAAGAGAAGTGCCTCCTGGTAGGCGTCGCGCGGCGGAACCTCTGGTAGAGACATTCGGTCACGCTCCCCGAATCAACCACACGTCTGCTGCATCTCAAGTGAAGGCACACCGTGGCGCAGCGACCGTCTGCCCATCGTGACGGCGCTCTGAGCGGGGGCGCCTCACCGGCGCCGTGACGGCGATGATCAGGCACTGACCATCTCCGGCGCCCGTCGACAACCTCACCTCGAACAAGGTCCAGGCTCCGAAACGGCTGACGCACTCTCGCGAAAGGGATTCCCCTCAAGCGCGCAGAAGTCAAGCATGACAGCGAGCGCAGGAGTACGAGCGATCGGAGGCCGATGGGCCCCGCGAAGTCGGCCGTGGAGATCGTTGGGAACGTCAGACAAGGCCAGGGAGGTCCCTCATGAACCTGATCGTGATCGTTACCGACACGTTCCGCGCCGACCACCTCGGATGCTATGGCAGCAGCGACACCACGACTCCGAACCTTGATCGTCTGGCCGAGGACGGAGTGGTCTTCACCAACACCTACGCTGACGGCCTGCCCACGATCCCCATGCGTCGCGTCTTTCACACCGGGAACACCATCTTGCCGGAGGGCCAGTGGCGGCCGCTGCTGCCCGATGACGTCACCGTCGCGCAGATTCTGAGCGAGAGCGGATACACGACGGGCCTGATCGCTGACTGCTACCACATGTTCAAGCCCGGGCTGAACTTCCACGAGGGGTTCGACTCGTGGGAGTGGATCCGCGGCCAGGAGAATGACAAGTGGCGCAGCGGGCCGCGGGGCGTGGTGGACCTGAGCCGGCACATCCCCGAGCACCTGCGCACCGAGCAGTGGGATGAGCGCCTGATGCAGTATCTGCTGAACATGCAGGACCGCGGGGGCGAGCGGGACTATATCGTGGCGCGCTCCTGCCGGGCCGCGATGCAGTGGCTCGGGCGCAATGTGGATAACGCCCCGTTCATGCTCTGGCTGGAGCTGTTCGATCCACACGAGCCGTGGGATCCGCCGCCGCGGCTGCGCGAGAAGTACTGCGATGACTACCCGGTCGAGGAGTTCCACTTCGGCTACGGCGTGGACACGTCACTGGTGCGCGAGGAGGACATGCCCGCCATCCGGGCGCTGTACGAGGCCGAGGTCGAGTTCGTCGATGAGTGGGTCGGCCGGCTGCTGGACCACGTGGACGAGATGGGCCTGGGGGACGACACTGCCATCGTGTTCACCAGCGACCACGGCACGCACCTGGGCGAGCAGGGCTGCCTGCAGAAGACCCCGAGCCTGCTGAAGTCGATGGTGGCGCAGATCCCGCTGATCGTGCGCCACCCCGACGAGAGCTATGCCGGCACGCGCATCGACGCGCTCGCCAGCGGCATGGACATCGCGCCCACGCTCATGCGCCTTAGCGGGACGAAGGACCATCCTCCGATGGATGGCGAGGACCTGTGGGAGCTGGTGGAGGGCGAGGCTCAGTCCCTGCACGACTGGCTGCTGATACGCTTTCGGAACTTCGTGGCGGCCAGGACCGAGGAGTGGCACTACTTCCAGGGGCTGCAGGCCGCCAATCCGGGACACGGGCCGGCCCTATATGATCTCAACGCCGACCCCGGCGAGATCACCAACGTGGTGCGCGAGCACCCGGACGTCGTGGAGCGGATGCGCGACCTGCTGTCGGGGTGCTTCACGCTGGAGGATCGCCAGACCTGACCTGCGAGATGGCCCCGCCACGCCGGGACGTCGGGCAGCCGCGAAGCGCCGAGCCGCACGCCCTCCGCTCATCGCTCAACGGCGGCCGGAGGATGCGCGGAGACGAGACGCTGGTGGATGGCCCACAGGTCCA
>JBNGDZ010000249.1:0-7127 GCA_049975765.1 Armatimonadota bacterium | reverse complement strand
GACGGCCTACAGCTACGACTCGGGCGAGGGCGGCAGCCGGCGCTTCCGGCTGGAGATCGCCGACCGCGACGGCGCCGGCCTGATGATCACCGGCGCGTCCGCGGGCGGCGCGGGCCCGGTGACGGTCAGCTACACGCTCTCGGCGCAGGCGCAGGTGGGCATCGAGGTGCTCAACATCGCCGGGCGCCGGGTGACCACCCTGGCCTCGGGCGAGCCTCAGGCCGCGGGCGTGCAGAGCGTCGCGTGGAACGGCCGCAGCAGCGCAGGGACGCTCTGCCCGGCCGGGCGCTACCTGGTGCGCATCAACGCGCGTGCAGACAGCGGCCAGCAGGTGCAGGCGCTGGTGCCGCTGAGCCTGGAGCGATAGGCGAGTGAGGCCTGGAAGGTGCCGGCGACGAGGGCGGGGAAGACAGAATAGGAGCTACGGGGCGGCTGCGGGGCGCGGCGGCCGCCCATAGAGCATTCGGAGCGCGACGAGACTGGCGGCCGGCGCTGAGGCGTCACCGCTGAGGTAGACCGGAGCGAACTCGAAGGATACTTATAGCAGACGGTGGGCCGAGAGGCGACGGGGCAACCGGCCCCCGGACAGTCCGTGCCAAAGGCAGCGTTGTCACGCCAGGCAGGCCCGGGAGGTAGCAACGCAATGACGAGGTCATCGAGGGCACTCATTTGCGTAATAGCCGCAGCGGCCCTGGTCATGTCAGGCCTTACCGCGAATGCGGCCAGCATCTCTTTCGGCTTCGACGGGAATGGTATCTGGCCGAGGGAGGCCACGGAGAACTCCCAGCGGTGGTTCCGCGTGCATGTCACCTGGGACACCTCGGGCAGTCCTGACAGGGAGCGCATCGACGGGATCTACCTGGAATCCGGGGCCAGCTTCAACACCACACCCGCGGCCCCCAGCGGGCTGAGCTACAGCGGCGAGCTTAACGGTGGGGCCGGGATGTTTGACACTCCCGAGAACGGCACGGACAGCAGGACGCATTTCGGGCTGACCCGCCACGGGAGCTGGGGGAGCTACGTCTACACGGTGGGGCCGTTCTCGGCCTACCACTACGACTGGCTGGTGGGGAGGGTTTACCCGACCTCAACCAGCGGCACGACCTTCCGGTTCCGACTCGAGTACAGCACCTGGCAGAGTGATCACTACGAGTCCGCGTCGCCGATCTACGCCACCGGGAACTACATCACGGTCCCGATCGCTAACGGCCTCTACGGGTCCTATGTCCACAGCTCCGGTGCGATGCAGGGCTGGCACAGCGGTGAGTCCGTGGGCGTCGACCCCCTGAGCGTCACTCGATCCGCCTCCGGGGGCAGCACGGACCCCGACAACGGCTCGGGCAGCGACGAGTTCATCTACCGCGTGGAGTACTTCTCCGGTAAGCACAACTGGCCGCAGCTTCCGCCGGTGTGGCGGCGCACGGAGGTGCCGGGGGAGGGGTACACCTACTGCGACTTCGACCGCTATGCCTACAACCAGATTCGGGCCGGGCGCACGCCGACCTCTCCGGGCCTGACCCACGGGGACAAGACTACTACCACCGACACCGCGACGGACGACTGGCTCTACGGCACCGGCGATGACTACCACATGGACCGCACCGGTGACGGATGGCACGGCATGGGCGGGATGAACCCTGAGGCCATCCTGGTCATCGACCGCCGCTACGACAACCCCTGGTATATGGTCCAGGAGAGCGGCAGCAGCCTGGTCAACGGCATCGTCTACCGCTACAACGTGCGGCCCAGCAACGTGCTGCAGATGCTGCGCAACATATTTACGCTGGAGTTCGATCCGCCCGGCGATGACGAGTGGGATATCGACTACACGGGAGTTCACGGCTATCCCACCGCCAACGGCTACGCGAGCATGCGGGCGGGCGGGCACGTATACGAGTTCCTGACCACGCGTGACTGGGATCCGCCGGTCTGGGGGATCGCGGCAACCGAGCAGGACGGCGGCTTCCATGTCGGCAAGACGTCCGTGGCGCTGCGGGGCCGGCCGGGCAACCGGCTGGAAGCGATCCACATCATGAACGAGAACTACTATCACACCAACACACGCTACACGGAGCCGATCTACCAGTGGTTCGACGACACCGCCTCCGGCGGCTACGGCTACCCCTACGACAGCCAGGACTATGTGAAGTACCCGAAGGTGGACCCGGTCCTCACGGCCTACCCGTGGTTCCACCCGGACCTTGAGGACACGCCGGCGGGGCCGCTGAACCCAGACATGACGCACCCGCGTCCGCACTACAACTTCACCAACTACGAGACGGGTCGGCCCACTCCCTATCAGTCGCGAACCGACCTCGGGCCCGGGGTGTGGGGCGCCTATCCGACGCCGTTCTACGCGGAGGGGAACAACGATCCCGCGGAGCCGTGGTGGCCGTGGGGACGCGTGGAGGGCCCGATCGACACCGGGATCAGCAACGGCGGCTACAACGGCAACAAGGCGGCGCGGCGCTACACCAACGAGGACACCATCTACCCCAACCTCGTTAACATATGGCCGGACACCGCCGTGAACCCCTACCATGGCGGCAAGTGGACGACCGACACCAACTTCATCTTCCGCATCAACTACTGGCAGTCCGAGAACCTGCAGCCGCAGTTCATCCAGGTGATCATCCAGAAGATCGACCAGAGCGGGAATCCCATCGGCTCATGGCAGCAGTTCTCGATGCAGAAGGCCTCCCCGACCGACAGCGAGTTCCGAGACGGGACGGTCTACTACTACCAGGCCAGCGCCAGTGAGCTGGGCGGACCGGGCGACTACCGCTACTACTTCCGATCAAGCGACGGCAAGGGCGTGGCGATCTTCCCGAACCGCACCTCCAATGACCCGGGCAGCCTGGGCGTGAAGCCGGGGGACAATGACTACTACTGGTTCCGCGTCAACACCAAGCCGACGCTGTCGAACCAGTCGGTGACCCCCGCGTCCGCGCCGCAGGGCAGCGACTTCACCTACGAGGTCACCTACTCCGATCAGGACGGCCAGGCGTTGGACCCGAACCACAATGGCGACCCGCCCTTCAAGAGCCTGGTGCACATCGACTACTCGGGCGACGCCAACATCGCCGAGATCACGAATGTCGTCGGGAACGTGGTCACCTACACGTGCCCGGGCCCCTTCGCCGACGACGAGCTCATCAACATGCACATTCGCCTGGCGCCCAACCACTACTATGACGCCGGGTACGTCATCACGGACAACGACGCCACCACTATCACGGTGAAGGATGCGACGGGGCTGGCGACGGGGAACCAGTTCCGAGTGTGGTTAACCGCGGTGATGGACCCGACCGACGACACGGACACGGACTACACCGACGGGGCCGGTTTCAACTACAGCACGGCGCGGGCGGGCGTGGAGCTTGACGCGGGCGTGCACCGCTACTACTTCGAGTTCTGGGATGACTGGGCGGAGTGGGTGGACTGGGAGCAGTACTTCCGCGTCGATGGCGCCACCCGCCCGGTGGATGTGAAGTGCGAGGGGCAGATGGTGCGCCTGCCCAGTGCGGGCTTCTTCGAGGGCCCGGAGGTCATACAGAACACGGCGCCGCACCTGAGCCGCTACTACTTCGAGACGCCGGTGGACGACGTCGTGGAGACCGTGACCTCGGCCACCGAGCTTGTGTATCAGCGGGCGGTGGGCCTGCAGCCCTACGCGAACAACGCCCTGACGGACATGTGGCTGCAGATCCTGACCGGCGATGCGGCGGGCAAGGTCTACCAGATCGCCAGCAACAGCCAGGTTGACAGCACCATCACCATCGCCTCGGGGAACCTGCAGGGCGCCGGCGTGCTCTCGGGCAACAAGTTCCGGATCTTCGAGCAGCGCAACACCGGCGCCGACGGCAAGGACTACCTGTCCTGGGGCTATGACACCGACCCGACCGGTCCGCCTCCGGCACCGGAGTACGAGGGCACACCGGCGACCCCGTTCCTGTTCTACGTGACCTACACCGACGCCGAGAACAACGCGCCGTCGGTGCTGCGAGTGCGGATCGACGACGATCCGGGCCAGACTTTCACGATGACCAAGGTTGACCCCAGCGACGCGGTGTTCACCGATGGCGTGGAGTACGTAACGACCAACTACGTGCATCTGGACCCGAACATCAACCACACCTTCAAGGCCCAGGCGTCAGACGGGGCGCTGTGGTACGGCTCGCAGTACGCGGGGTACACGCCGGACTCGACACGGTTCTACGGGCCGCTGCACGACCCCGGCGGGCCGCTGACGCTGGCCGCGGCGGCGCAGGGCCCGGACATCGCGGAGAACACCACGCCGCAGCTTCACTTTGAGGTGGGCCGCGGCACGGTCAGCGGGGCGCCGGGGACCACGCAGTTCACCTACGCGGAGACCGGCGACCCGGAGGAGGCGCTGGCCGGCGATCCCATCATCTCGGTGTTCTTCGACCTCGACGCCGATCCCGACTTCGAGACGGAGTTCCGCGTGGCGAGCGTGAACCACGGAGCGAAGCAGATCACGCTGGAGGCGGGGCAGGACCTGGCCGGAGCAGGCGTGCAGGATGGCGACCCCTTCGTGGCCGAGGTCGGGCTGGATCCCACCAGCGGCCTGGAGAGCGACACCTACACCTACTACGTCGTGTACGAGGATGACGACGACTACGGCGGAGTGCGAGGCAATCCGCCCGACTACGTCAGCGTGTTCATCGACAACGTCCAGAACGCCATGGTGGAGTACGACTCCTCGGACACGAACATGACGGACGGGAAGATCTACTACTTCTCGACCAGCTCCCTGTCGGTCAGCGAGAACCATCAGTACTACTTCATGGCCTCCGACGGCCTGGACACCGTGCGCAACCCGGCGGTGGCGCCCAGCCAGTACGACGGCCCCACGGTACACGTCAACGCTGCACCGGAGCTCAGCGCCGGGGCCGTATCGCCCACCAGTGCGGGCGAGCTTGACGCCGGCGGGGACCCGCAGCCGTATACATTCGAGGTCATCTACACCGACCCGGACAACCACGCCCCCTCGGAGATCAAGGTGCACGTGCTCAACACCTCCCAGAGCGGGGCGACCTGGAAGGAGTTCCCCATGGCGCGGGCCGGCGGCGGGGGGCAGCACGGCGACGGCGCCTACACCAACGGTGAGCTGTACACCCTGGACGCCTACGCCTTCAACCCGGGTAACCCGGAGATAGGCGACGGCCATCACGAGTTCTACTTCACCGCGACCGACACGCCGGGGCTGAGCGCGCGGCTGCCCAGCGGAACCTCCACCAACGACGGGCCGACGATCAATGACCCGCCGGAGGCGCCCGCCAGCGGCTTCGCTCCCGCCTCACCGGCCTATGCGTCGGACAACAGCACGGCGAACCTGACCGTCATCGACGATGATACGCCCCAGATCAGTTGGGACGAGGCCCAGGATCCCAACGCCACGGATACTCCCGAAACGCTGAGCTACGTGCTGGAGCTGTCCGAGAACAAGACCTTCTCACCCGTGAAGCTGGCGCTGACGAGCGGCGCTGGCGACCCCTTCGTGGACGTGCCCGCCGGCCAGGCGCTGGACGACAACACGGTCTACTACTATCGCGTGCGGACCGAGGACGACGACGGCGTGCAGTCGCCGTGGAGCTACGACGGGGGGGACCCATTTGAGTCCGCGACGGCCTTCCTGGTGAAGCTCAACCACCCGCCGTATTGGGACGACCCGGCCGTAGGGGACTTCGGGCCGTCGGGCGAGGTCAACACGCCCACACCGACGCTGACCTGGCCGCAGGGCGCGGACCCGGACGCCGCCGACCCGCCCTCGTCCCTGCGCTACAAGCTGGAGGTTGACGACAACGACGACTTCAACGCGCCGGAGTACCAGAGCGGCTGGCTGGGGGCGGGCGTGACCAGCCACCAGGTGGCCGCCGGACACCTCTCGCCGGGCGTGGATTACTACTGGCGGGTGAGGATCTCCGACGGCGATGCCGAGTCCAAGTGGACGAATGAGCTCGCTCCGCCGGTTATCCCGAGCTTCCACACCGTTGACAACCGCGCACCATCGCCGCCCTCCTCGGGCTTCGACCCGGCCGCGGACATCAACAGCGGGGAGGTCCAGACGCGGCAGCCGACCTTCAAGTTCGGGGCCGGCAGCGATCCCGATCCAGCCGACACCGCCGACACACTGCGGTATGAGATCCAGGCCGATGGCGACGACGACTGGTCCGACGGTGTGAACCTCGCCGCCGGCGACCATCTCAGCAACGTCGGCGAGACTCAGATCGTGCTCACCACTGCCGAGCTGCCTGAGGATCAGGACGGAGTGGACGACGTTCAGTACTTCTGGCGCGTGCGCACCATCGACCAGTGGGGCGCGTCGTCCGACTGGTCATCGGTGCAGACCTTCTGGCTGAACACGCGCAACGAGGCGCCGCGGACGCCCTCCAGCGGCTTCCAGCCGCGCAACGGCGCGGTCACCGATGTGCAGCAGCCGACCCTGGAGTGGAACGCCGCCAACGATCCGGACCTGCGCACCGACAGCCCCGATACGCTGCGCTACGTCGTGCAGCTCAGCACCGATGACAGCTTCGGGACTGTGGCCCACCAGTACTCCACAAATCCGGGCGAGACGCAACTGCTCGTGGGCGATCCGCTCACCGACCTGACCACGTGGTACTGGCGGGTGCGGACCGTGGACGATGAGGGGGCGCAGTCGGGCTGGTCGCTGGTCCAGTACTTCAGGATCGACACCGAGAACCAGCCGCCCACGCTCTCGGACGCCACGATAGACCCGGTGTACGGCGAGCTGGCGACGACATTCGAGTTCAGCGTGGTCTACACCGATCCGGAGGGCGACGCCCCGATCGCCGATGTGGAGCTGGTGATCGAGCCCGTGGGACTGACGCGGGCCATGGAGCGGGACCCGAGTGACGCCGACGGCTTCGATCAGGGCGTGACCTACCTCACCAGCGTCCGTGGCGATGAGCTGGGGATGGGCGACTACACCCACTACTTCGAGATCCTCGGTCAGGTGCGGCTGCCCGACAGCGGCAGCCTCTCCGGACCGAACGTGGTCGATAGGGGTCAGCTCCGCCTGGCTGACAGCTCGTGGGCGAGCGTGAGCGAGTACGAAGAGGGCGACATCGTCTACGTGCAGG
>JBNGDZ010000248.1:2658-7130 GCA_049975765.1 Armatimonadota bacterium | reverse complement strand
GGCCGGGGCGGGTCTCCCCGGCCCGCACCGCGCTTGCTGCTACAGGAGGGTGGCGAGAGGTCATGCCGGTTGAGCGCGAGGTAAGCATGGAGCAGTTCCGGGCGCACCTGCGTGAGATGCGGGTGGGGCGGCGGATCGATGAGGTGATCGTGCACCACACGTGGCGGCCCAGCGCGTCGGACTACCGGGGCATCGAGACGGTGCGGGGCGTCCGGCGCTATCACACGGGGGTGCGAGGGTGGTCCGACAACGGGTATCACGTGATGATCGGGCCGGACGGGCGCATCTTCCTCTGCCGGCCGCTGCAGAGGTCAGGCGCGCACACGGCGGGGAGGAACGCGCACAGCGTGGGCGTGTGCTTCATCGCGAACTTCGACCACGATGAGCCCCAGCAGTACGAGGGCCTCGCTACCGGATATGAGGTGGTGGCGGCGCTGCTGGAGCGATTCGGCCTGGAAGCCTCGGCCATCAGATTCCACCGGGAGTTCGCGCCCAAGACCTGTCCGGGGCTCAAGCTGGGGCTGTCGGCCTTCCGCGAGGCGGTGTCGGAGGCAGGAGTTATCGCTGCCGGCCGGCGGCCGAAGATCGTGCTGCTGCCGGGAAGCGAACTGGTCTCATGCAATGCGCGCATCGAGGACGGCGTGACGCGAGTGGACCTTCGGCCGCTGGTGGAGGCACTGGGCTACCGCATCCACAACCACCTCCGCGACCAGGGGAAGGTGTATCTGGCGCGGTGAGGGGGGGGCGGGATTCTCGGCCTCCTCGGGGTTCTTGCGGACGTACAGGCCGATATGCTATACTACACTTCGTTCACCCCGATCCGATTCCATGACGGACGCCGGGTTGACTCTCAGAGCCCGAGGAACGACCTCGGAGGCGTTGGCATACGATGAAGAGGACATATCAGCCAAAGAAGAAGCGCACGAAGCGCAAGCATGGCTTCCGGTCGCGGATGAAGTCCAAGTCCGGGCGGCGGATCATCAAGCGGCGGCGAAGCAAGGGCCGCAAGCGGCTCTCCAAGTAGGGCCGTTCGGGCCGCGGCAATCGGACAATGGCCCGCCTGAGGACACTCCGCCGGCAGCGTGACCTGGACCGCGTCTTTAGGCACGGTCGCTGGCGGCGCATGGGGGCTGTGGCGGTGGGAGTGTACCATCGCTCGGACGATGAGTCCACGCGTCCAGCGTTCGTCGCCGGGAAGGCCATCGGGACGGCCGTGCGGCGGAATCGCGCCAGGAGGCGCCTGCGCGAGGCTTACCGGCTGCTGGCGGAGCAGGTGCAGCCGGGCGCGGACGTTGTGCTGGTGGCCAGAGAGCGGACGGGCAGCGTGGACTTCCGCCAGTTGCAGGCGGAGATCGCGGAGGCGCTGCGGGCGGAGGGGCTGCTGCAGGAGCGGGCCGAGGACGCCGGTGCGGGGCAATGAGACGACTGGCGGTCGGCCTCATTCGGCTTTACCAGCGCACTTTCTCCCGCGTGCTGCCCGCGACGTGTCGCTTCCGCCCAAGCTGTTCGGAATACGCGGTTCAGGCGATGCAGGTGCACGGCCTGTTGCGGGGTACATGGCTGAGCATACGGCGGATCTGCCGCTGCCACCCGTTCTCGGAGGGTGGCTATGATCCGGTGCCGGGCGTCGAGGAAGAGGAAACTGAGGAACCAGCACTGAGCTCTGACGATCGAGACTGGAGACATTGATGCCCTACCACGACGGTCTATCCCCCGGGCAACATCTCCTCGCCGTGATCGCCCTCCTGATTGTGGCGCTGGTGCAGGCGCCGGCTGTCTGGTGCCAACCCGCCGCGACGCAGGAGGGGCTGCCGGTGGAGCTGGTGGTCGACCGCGGGCAGGACCTCGACGAGCAGCTCACCACCATGCGGGCTCTGTATCATGTGGGCGAGGAGTATCTGCCCGAGACCGGCATCATCGCGGGGCTGAAGTCCATGTTCACCGGCGGCGATGAGGCCATGTACGCCACCGTCGGCACCCTCGCTGAGAAGGCGGCTCAGATCCGCGGCGAGCTGGTCAAGGTCGAGGGCATCTACGAGGCCGGTGAGGAGGAGCGGGGGACCCTGCGCTCGATGGGAGCGGAGGTCACAGTGGAGATGATGGGGGGCAGCTCGCCGCAGGGCTTCTCGGAGGTCGGAGGGCCTGACGGGATGCCGGTGATGATCACCGGTCGCGTGGAGACGGCGGGCGAGAAGGCACTGTTGCGGGCCGAGACCATGGTTCCGTCAGCGCATATTGCCGGTGTGCGGGTCGCGCGGCTGCTGGAGGAGAGCGAGGAGTGGGAGGCCGCGGCCGATGCCTACGAGGCTGTGGCCACCAACGGTGCGCTGCAGAGCCGTCCCCTGGCGGCCTTCGCACGCATTCGCGCCGGGCAGATCGCCTTTGAGCACCTCCGCGACGAGAAGCGCGCGCGGGGGCAGTTCTCGGCGGCATGGCAGCCCTATTCCGTCAGCCAGAACGGCACGCCTGCGTACTACACGTGGGTTCCGAAGGAGGACAACGGCTGGGAGAGGATGCCGGCGGCGGAGGCGCTGGCGCCGCGGCTGGACCGGCTCAACTCCGACCTGGTCGGCTACAAGATCGTGGACGTGTTCGTGCGCATCGCCGGTGGGAGTCCGGCCTTCGGCGTGCTGCTGATGGCAGTGGTAGTGCGGCTGGCGATCTATCCGCTGACCAAGAAGCAGCTCGAGTCCCAGCGGCGGATGTCGGCGCTGCAGCCGCAGATCAAGGAGCTGCAGAAGAAGCACGCCACGGACAAGCAGAAGTTCCAGGAGGAGTTCTGGCAGCTCTGCCAGGAGCACAACTGCAATCCGCTGGGCGGCTGTCTGCCGATGCTGGTGCAGATGCCGATCCTGATCTTCCTCTACCACGGGATTCGCGACTACATCGTCCAGTTCCACGGCACCGAGTTCCTGTGGATTCCCAACCTAGCTCAACCTGACATCTGGCTGCTGGTGGGGTATACCATCAGCATGGTGGCCTTCCAGAAGATGGCGGCGCAGAGCCAGCCCGCCGCTGACGCCCAGCAGCAGCAACAGCAGCAGATGATGGCCTATATGATGCCGCTGATGTTCTTCTTCTTCTTCCGCAGCTTCCCGGCGGCGTTCATCCTCTACTGGCTGGGCAGCAATGTGATCTACTTCAGCGAGCATCTCATCTACCGGCGCGCGACGGGCGATGAGACGGAGCCGGAAGCGGAGCCGGAGGACAAGGCCTCGGGGAAGAAGGGCGGCCTCCTCTCCTCCATGGTGGAGGCCGCGAAGCGGATGCAGGGCGGGGGCGGCCAGGGCGAGGAGGAGCGACCGCTCAGCTACGAGCAGCAGAGAAAGCAGGAGAAGGGGCAGAAGCGAGGAAAACGTTCATAGCTGCCTGCTGCATCGACAACGCCTAAGGAGGACGCGCTGACGATGGAATGGGCTGAGGGGACCGGGAGGACGCTCGAGGACGCCCAGCGCGATGCGCTCGAGCAGCTCGGCGCCTCGGAAGATGCAGTGCAGTTCGAGGTGCTGGAGCGCCCCGGTGCCTTCGGAGGCATATTCGGGCGCTCCAGCTATCGAGTGCGTGCCATCCTCGAGTATCCCGAGGAGCATGAGCCGCCCGCTGAGGAGGCCCCCGAAGCCGAGGAGCAGGAGGCCGAGCCGGAGCCTCAGCCGGCGATGCCTCACCGGGATCTGGCGGAGATCGGTCGTGACATGCTCCAGGAGATGGTGGACCTCATGGGCGTGGAGGGCACCGTCGAGATCGGGGAGTGCACCGAGGACGAGGTGCGGCTGAACGTGGAGGGGGAGGATATGGGGCTGCTGATCGGCCGTCACGGGTCCACGCTCGACGCGGTGCAGCTGATCGTGGCGATCGGCGCGAACCGGAAGGTCGAGGACGGGGCGCGGGTAATCGTGGATGCCGAGGGCTACCGCGCCCGCCACAAGGCCATGATTGAGGCCCGGGCCCGGAAGCTGGCGGAGGAGGCCAAGGACAGCGGCAAGGAGGTCGTTGTCCCCGACCTCAAGGCCTACGAGCGCCGGCTGATGCACCTGGCACTGAAGAAGGACCCCGACGTGGAGACCTACAGCGAGGGCAACGGCGACGACCGCGTGCTGGTGATCTCGCCTGTAAGCTGATTCGCGCCGCCGGCAGGGACGGGCCGGGGAGCAGGGAGATACGTCGCTGCGCTGCGAACCTGCCACCGCTCGCTCCGCCCGTGGCGCCCCCCATCGTGACGTCGTGTCCCCCAGATTGTGGCGACCGGCGGTTTGCCGTTTGCCGCCCGTTGGCGAGACGCTGCTCTGGCCGCCTCGGAGCGAGACGAATAATGGGAGGCCGGACGGTGGTCCGGCCGGAGACCGCCATGCGGTCTGCCGCGAGCGTGCGCTCGCGTAACGCGAGTCGTTGCCGTCTGGAACGGCGGTGCTTCGGACCCGCCCGGCAACGACGTCGGGCTGGAAGCCCGACCTACGCGAAGGGTGCAATCACCG
>JBNGDZ010000248.1:0-2558 GCA_049975765.1 Armatimonadota bacterium | reverse complement strand
GCCCGGCAACGACGTCGGGCTGGAAGCCCGACCTACGCGAAGGGTGCAATCACCGTTTCCCGTGGCGTTTGGAGGGAGGGCCTGCGGGAGGTGCTGTGCACCTGGGCGTGCCCACGCTGGCGCTTGTTGCCGTCCGTCCCGGCGCGAGCACCATGCGGTGCGCGCGAGCCGAAGCCGGCCCGGCTACGCTTCAGCCCAGCATCATCATGATGGCGTCCGCGGCGCTGGTCATCTTGGCGCCGATGAAGTCAAACACACCCGCCATCTTCAGCCCCGAGACCACCAGTAGCACGCCGAAGCCCTTCTTGAGCGTCTCTGCGGGTAGCCAGTTCGCCAGCGGGGCCCCGATGGCGAAGCTGCCGACGATGGCGCCCACAGCCAGGCCGGCGGCGATCCGCCAGTCCACGACGCCGTAGGAGAAGTGATGCCGCAGCACGCCGGCGATGGCGCCGGGGATCATGACCGCCAGCGATGTGGCTACCGCGATCTTCGGCTCCTTCTGCCAGATGAAGATGATCGCCGGCACCATCAGAACCCCGCCGCCTATGCCGAACAGGCCGGAGATGACCCCGACCACAGATCCAACGCCCAGATAGGCCGCTATGCCGCTCAGCAGGCTCAATGTGTCATCGTCCTCTCAGGAGTGATACTGCATCCTCATTACCGCGTGCGGCGCTGCTCCACGTACTGCAGGGCCTCGTCCCAGCTCAGGACGCCGCGATTCGCGCCGGTCTGGGAGACCACCGAAGCGGCGTTCGCCGCGCCCAGGCGGAGGCTCTCCGGGACGGCCTTGCCGTGCCACAGCGCCGAGATGCAGCCTGCGGCAAAGGCGTCGCCAGCGCCCACAGTGGAGGCTACCTCGGTCTGGAAGGCCGGCACCGTGTAGTGGGCCCTGCCATCCGAGGCCCTCGCGCCGCGCCTGCCATCGGTGATGACCACGATTTCCACCCCGTGATCGTGCAGCCGGCGGCAGATCTCGCGCTCATCCCGGTCGCCCCGCTCCTCCTCCACCCCTGTCAGCCGCCGCATCTCCTCGTCATTCTGGAAGATGATGTGAGTGCACTCCAGCAGGGCCCCGTACTCGTCCAGCCCCTGGTCGATCTGCGAGGTGCCCAGGTTCAGCGCCAGCTTGATCTCGTGTTCGCCCGCGAACCGTGCCAGCTTCGGATAGAGCCGCCAGCTCTGGCCCGCAAGCGCCCCTACGTACAGCCACTCAGTCTTCGCCAGCTCCTCCCAGGGAATGTCCTCCTCGCTCAGCTCCCGGCTGGCCCCGCGGTGCACCAGCACCGTCCGCTCCCCGGTGAAGGTGGTGACGATGGTGGAGTAGCCCGTGCCTGACACGTCGGAGTAGGCTATCAGGTGCGTGCGTGCGCCAACCTCCTCCAGCCTCCGCTTCACACGCTCGGCCGGCTCATCGCAACCGACCTTGCTGACCACAGCCGTGTCCATCTCCTGGGTGGCAAAGGTGACGGCGGTATTGACTGAGCCGCCGCCCACGCTGATGAGCATGTCGTCAACGTGGATCTTGCCACCGTACTCGAAGGCCATGAAGGACTGCTCGCCGTGGGCGTGTCTGAGGGTGATGACCTGCCCGCTGCTGCAGTGAACCATGACATCCTCGGTCGCGCTGCCCACCGTGATGATATCATAGCCCTCGAGCGAGGCGCCGTCTCCTGGCATGGTCAGATCAAGCTCCCGCATGACGACGAAGATGCACGCGCCCGCGCGTCCCGTTTGTCTCAGGGGCGCGGGCGCCTGTCCCGGCGTTGCCCACAGCGCGTGAGGGTATTCGCGAGCATCTCGCCCTCCTCCTTCACCGGAGGTGCGCTGCGGCGGGCTCGCGAAACGTTCCCCGACGCCGCGACATGACCACGCTCGCTCGGTTGGCACAGGTGACCGCTCAGGCGTGAGGAGGACCACCGGTGAACGACTTCCTGGCAGCAGCCCGGCAGCGCGAGGACCAAACCGTCAGCCTCCTGCAGGAGCTTGTCCGCATCGACACCCGGAATCCCTACTCCGGTGACGAGGGCGCTCCCGGGGAGGCCGCCGGCCAGGCCCTGCTGGAGCCGATCCTCCGCGAGATGGGCGCTCAGACCCGGCTGTTCGACTGCCCGGGGGACATCTACGAGCGCATGGACGTCATCGGCCCCCGGGGGCGGCAGTTCGCCGACCGGCCTAACCTGGTCGCCGAGTGGAGCTTCGGCGACGGCCCCCGGGTCATCGTGAACGGCCACATGGACACGGTGGGGGCCGAGGGCATGGATATCGAGCCCTTCGCCGCCGAGGTGTCCGACGGCGCGGTGTGGGGGAGAGGCTCGAGCGACTGCAAGGGCGGGCTGACCGCGGCGGTGGCGGCCATCGGCCTGCTCCTGGACGCGGGGCTGGACCTGCGCGGCTCGCTGGTGCTCGAGAGCGTCGTGGGGGAGGAGTGCAGCGACTCCGGCGCGGGCACGCTGGCCTGCCTCGACGCCGGCTACAGCGGCGACGTGGCGGTGTTCGTTGACGGCAATGATCTGACCATTACGCTGGGCTGCCAGGGCTGCCTCACCGCCGACCTG
>JBNGDZ010000247.1:3374-7130 GCA_049975765.1 Armatimonadota bacterium | reverse complement strand
GACCACCGCCCCCAGCAGATCATCGCCCGCCAGGTGCCGCAACGCCGCCTCCACGTCGGTCTCGCGATTGCGCAGCATGAAGGCCAGCCCGATGTTGCCGTGCAGCACAGGGTCATCACGGGCCTGCTCGAGAGCCTCGAGGAAGTAGTGCAGGGCGGTGGAGATCTGGGTCTGGGCGTCCTGCAGCAGCTCTCGCTCCCTCAGGCGGCTGGCCAGACCGGCTGCGCGGGCCTGGCGCTGCAGTCGCGCCGCCTCACGAGCGTGCACGATCGCGAGCCTGTTCATCGCCTCGGCGGTCTCCTCGAGCTGCACCATGCGGCGGAAGGCGCTCTTGGCGGCGTCCATGTCGCCCAGGTCGTATGCGCACACGCCGAGGTTGCAGAAGGCGTCGGCGGTCTGCTCATCGTGAGCCACCGCCGTTTCCAGGTGTGTCCGCGCCCGGCGCATCAGGTTCCTGGCCTGGCCCACCAGCTCCTCACCCTCGGCCTCGTGAGCCTCCTGCACCGATACAGCCCACTCCAGCAGGACAGTCCCGGCGCAGTAGTGCCAGAAGCCATCTCGGGCCAGGGCCCGAGCGGCGTCCTCGTACCGCTCCGCAGCGGCCTCATGCTCGCCGCGCACGTAGTGATACAGTGCCAGGTTCAGCCGCGCTTCTATGGAGGCGCCCGTGTCCCTGTCGGAGATGACCGTCAGCGGCCGCACACAACGATGCAGGGCGCGGAAGAACTCGTTCCGCTCCTCCCGAGACATCCCGTGGCTGTAGAGGGAGAGGGCCTCCACCAGCAGCGCCACGCCCCGCACGAACTGCACCGTCGGCTCCGGACCACGGCGCTCCTCAAGCGCGCCAAGCAGCGTGCGGGCGGTGGAGGGATCGCCGGAGCTGATGCGGGCTATCGCCAGATTGAGGATAACGGCCGGGTCCTCGGCCTCGCTTGTGATTCGCCCCAGCTCCTGCATCATGCGGCTGTCGTCGCCAAGCGTCCAGGCCACGCAGGCCAGGTTGTTGCGCAATCCCGCGTCATCGGGCGCCTCTTCAAGGGCCTCCTCGGCCCGCTCCAGCGCGTCGTGGTAGCGCTTGAGCCCCACCAGGGCCAGAACCTCATTGTGGGCAGCCTCCGCTGGGTAGGCGACGCGCACGGGCCCCTCCCTGAAGCTCGCGAGGGCATCCTCGTGCCGACCCAGCGCCAGGCGCACGACGCCGCGGTTGAGGTCAACAGCGGGGCTCCCCGGCGCCAGAAGGGCCGCCCTGGCAAGCTGGCGCGCGGCCAGCATCGGTTTCCCGCCTGCACAGAGCATCGCCCCCAGGTTGCACGCCAGTGCCGGATCGAGCGGGTCAAGCACGGAGGCGGCGTCGAGCTGTGAGATGGCCTCTCGAATGCGGCCGCGGCGGTAGGCGACGAGGGCCAGGTTCGCCAGCGGCCCCACCGCCGCCGGGTCCTTGTCGGCGGCGCGGGAGAAGTACCTCTCGGCCGCGTCCAGTCGGCCTGCCGATACCTCGTAGGTGCCGAGGTTGTTGAGCACGATCGGGGAGCCGAGATGGTCCAACCCTTTGACAACGTGCTGCACGACCTCAGGAGGCGGTCGGCGCGCCAGAAGCACTCCGGCATTGTGCAGTGCGGCCTCGTGCGCGCTCTCGTCCCCGGCGGCCGCGGTCAGCTCCTCGGCGGCGGCGGCCAGCTCGCGCTTCTCGGCCAGCGCCGCGGCCAGGTTCGCCCTGAACCGCGCGCCGTCGAGCTGGCACGCCCGCTCCAGGGCCTCCGCGGCCTCGTTGCTGCGCCCGCGAAGCAGCGCCACCACACCGAGGGCATTCCAGGCCTCCGCATCGTTACTGCCATCCTCCAGACGCCTGCGCAGGTCGCGCTCGGCCCTGGCCAGCTCGCCGCGCAGACGCCTGCGGCGCCAACCCAGTGACAGCCGCGTCAGCATTCGGCGTAGCCCTCTGAGGATCGCCGCGGGCATCAGCACCACGAGCACTCCCAGCACAGCCCCCAGGGCGGCAATCGCGACGGTCCACAACACGCCCGGATCACGGAGGAAGTAGCGGCAGTAAAGCAGACCGGCGGCAACTCCGAGGATCACGGCGAGAATGGAGTAGAGGATTCGGGTGGTGCGGCTGGGCAGAAGAATGGAGCAGGCCAACTCGTCGGGAGCACGGTCGCCTCGCTCCGGGAGCGCAAGCTCCCGGGACACAGTGCGCATGGGCGCCACCACCTCCGGGCTGAGCTGGATCCAGACTCGCTCTTCCCATGGCGAGGATACCCACTGAGCGCTCCACATTAACACTCGTGCTTAAGGACCGGCCGTACACGCGAACGGCGGCCGGCAAGTGTCCCGGCCGCCGCCCCACCGCTTCGTCAGACGTCAGCGTCTGGCAGCAGACGCCCCGATTGCCTTCGTCATCCTCATCGCGCTCCTACTCCTATCCGCTACCGGCCGGGTTGTTCCATGCGTCCAGCACCTCAGCCCATGTGCCCGCCATCGCCTGGTCCTCGTTCGCGACGTACTCTCCGTACCACAGCACCATGGCCTCCAGCTTGGGCATGGAGCTGGTGCGCCCCGACACCCAGTTCAGCTCGGCGGCCAGAAGCTGCCGGTAGAGCCTCACCATCGGCGAGTTCCTGCTGCCGCGAGGGTGCAGGTAGCTGTAGGCGCCCTCGAGCTTTGAGTCGCCCAGGTCGAATGGCTCATCATACGGCCCCAGGGCCTCGACCTCGGCCAGGTAGCCCAGCAGGTCAGCGGCCGCCACCTGAGTGCCGTTGCTGCGCCCCTTTAGCGCCTGCTGCACATTGTGCGTCCAGAACCCGGGGCTGCGGTTGGCGCCGATGACCTCGTAGTCGCCGATGTCCTCCGGGTAGAAGCCGAAGCGGACCACCACCGGGCTCTCGGTCGCGGCATCGATCTCGAAGCTCTGGGACGTGGGGGTGGTGGCCGTCCAGTAATCGAACAGGCCGTAGCCGCCGTCGCCAGTCACCTCGATGGAGTAGCTGCCTTCGGCCTGGGCGCCGAACTCGGCGAGGCCGTCACCATCGGTGTCGAGGGTCGTAGTGGCATCGCCCGTGAGCGTTACAGCGACCTCGCTCAGGCCGATCTCATTGTCATCGAAGAGGCCGTCCCGGTCGGCATCGAAGAACGCGTAGGCGATGACCTCGGGCTGCGGAGATGCCGTAACCGGGCCACCCACCTCCCCGCCGGGACGGTCGCCGGTCTCCACCTCATACTGCACCGGGCCGGGCTTGGTGCGGGACGTGTCCGCGACGACATCGAAGTACGCGAAGCGGGTCATGTGGTCCGGCACCTCCTGCGCGAACCGCCAGGAGGCGCTGGTCTCGGTGAAGCCCGCGTTCCGCCATCCAGGTGCATCTCCCTGGGCCAGAACGCCGCCCATCCCCCGGAGGTGCAGGTGTGCCTCGCCCGCTCTCAGCGCCGTGCTGTCACTGACGTAGAGCGCGTAGTGGTATACGGCGCGTGCGCTTCTCGTGCTGTAGGAGATGTCCTCGAGGGCCAGCTTCATGCTGACCCCCTGGGCATGGACTGCAGGGACGAATGCGCAGAGTGCGAGGGGAACTGCCAGTACACGAAGCAACCGCCGGCGCAGGTACTTCTGATCCATCTATCTCCACCTCTAAACTTGCCGTGCCGGCGGCATGGGTATTATAGCGAAGACGCAGCTCAAATTGCTCTGGATGTGCTCAGGAATGACTCTTGTTTGGCTGAACACATCGAGAGCTTATCTTGAGGTTCCGTAGAGCCCACTGG
>JBNGDZ010000247.1:0-3364 GCA_049975765.1 Armatimonadota bacterium | reverse complement strand
TCACGCAACGGCGAGGCTCAGACGCGGCGTCGGAGGCGTGCGCCGATGGCCGCCAGCCCCAGGCTGGTCAGCAGCAGCGTTCCCGGCTCCGGCAGAGGCGCCAGAACCTGGCCGCTGAAGTCGTCACTTCCGTCGCCGTCTGAGTCCACGGTGTATGTGACCCAGTCGATGTGCCCGCTGGGATTGGTAACGACCAGGTCGAAGGTCGCGTAGACGGAGTCCGGCTCAGGGAGGTCGCCGCCGTTATAGGTCCAGACCGCGGCGGTGCCGTCGTTGAGGATGGTGCCGCTGTCCCAGTACGCGGGTCCACCGATGAGGTGAGCGTTGTCGAGCATGTAGGTCAGGGTCCACGTTCCGCCCGTATCGAGGAACTCGGGGTCTTCGGAGTCGAAGGTCTCGCGGTAGTACTTGTAGTGGAACTCGTAGTCGGAGCCTCCAACATGGCCCCAGTCGGAAAGCTCGACATAGTCAGCGAGCCCGATGCCGCTCGCGATGAGGGCCAGGGCTATCGTGGTCGCGATGTGACGCATGCCTCGACACCTCGTGCGGTCATTCTCCGGTTGCCGGCGGGCGTGCTTCGATGCTTGGTCTCCGATGGGCGTCGTTGCGATTATACGCCTTCACGGCCCTGAGTCAAGCCCTCAAAGCCGAACCAGTGAAAAGGATGTGTAACACACCTTGCGAAGCCGCAGAGGGCAGCAGGGCGTCTCCGTCCGCCGCGAAGGGATTCGCCCCGGGGCGGGCGAAGAGCGAGGTGGTCATGAACACCCTCCCGGCACCCCTCTGCGCACTGGCCGCTCTCCTGGCCGCGGGCTTCGCGGCAGGCGTGGCCCAGGTGCTGCTGATGCGCGAGTTGCTGGTGGTGGCCTACGGCAACGAGCTGTCCATGGGGCTGCTGCTGGCTTGCTGGCTGCTGGCTGGTGCGGCCGGGAGCGCTCTGGCGGCCCGCCGCCTTGCAGCCGATGACGCGCATCGCAGGGCGGCGCGACGGATGGCCCTGCTCTGCGCGCTGCCGGGGCCGCTTCTTCTTGCTGCGCTGTCCCTGGTGCGCGCTGCACCGCTGCTGCTGGCGGCAATCGCCTCACCCGATGCAGCCGCCGTGCCGGTGCTGGGCCCGATGCTGGCGTGGCTGGGAGCCCGGCCCGGCGAGATGCTTGGCCTCGGCCAGATAGCCGTGGTGGGAGCACTCGTGGCCTTCGGCCCGGCGGCCCTGAACGGTGCGCAGTTCGCCGCCGGCTGCGACCTCTACTGCCGCGCCCGCAGCGGCGCGTCGGCCGGTCCGGCCTACGCCGCCGACGCCGTGGGCCACCTCATCGGGGGGGTGCTGCTTGCCACGGTCGTGGTGGTCCTGCTGGACCCCTTCGTGATGGCGGTGGTGGTGGCGGGAGTCAACGCTGTGCCGGCAGCGCTGCTTCTGGCCGGCTCTCGACGCTCGCGACTGCGGGCAGGGCTGGTTGTGGCGGGAGGGGCGCTGCTGGTGGCCGTGCTGGCATCGCCGGCCACGGCATGGCTGCAGCGGCGCTCCCTGCACTGGCGCTGGCACAATCATGAGCTGATCGCGAACATCGAGACGATCTTCGGTAACACCGCCGTGGTCCGCCAGCAACCTGACGGCATATACGTGTATGAGAACGGCCTCTACAGCGGCGCCTCTCCCCCCCTTGAGGGGACCATCGACGAGCTCGTCCACTTCACGCTCCTTCAGCACCCCCGGCCGCGGAGGGTGTTGTTGGTCGGCGGCGGGATCACCGGTGGCCTCCGCGAAGTGCTCAAGCACCGCCCCAACCGCGTGGCATATGTGGAGCTGGACGAGGGGCTGCTTGACGTCGCGCGGCGCTGGGCCGCGCCCGGCGATCGCGAGGCGCTCAATGACCCGGCCGTGGAGGCCGTCATCGGCGATGGGAGACGGATCATCGCCTCGACGAGCCAGGCCTGGGATGCCGTGATCATCGCCCTCCCCCACCCGGCAACCGCCCAGCTCAACCGCTTCTACACCCGCGAGTTCTACACGACGGTCCGCCGGGTCCTCGCGGACGGCGGCGTGGTGGGCTGGGAGGTGCCCGGGTCGAGCGGCTACTTCAGCCCGGCGCTGTTGCGGCTGCACTGCTGTCTGCTATCGACCGCCTCGGTTCGCTTCCCCCACATCGCGCGGATGCCCGGAGAGAGCACCGTATGCGTGGCCGGCCGCGAACAGGCGCTGACCACCGACTGGCGGGAGCTGCAGCGAAGGCTGACCGAGCGGGAGCTGGACTCGCCGTGGCTGGAGGCCATGCTGCCCGACAGGCTGGACCCCGCCACGCTGACGGCCGTGAACGCGATCCTGGCTGACGCCAGCGGCGCGCCCCTGAACCGCGACCTGCGGCCCATCGGCTACTTCCTCGACCAGTCCTGGTGGCTCACGCAGTTCCAGCCCGCGTCGGCGGCCCTCCTGGAGCGCCTCAGCCGGGTCAGCGCCCGGGAGCTCATGCTGGTGGTGGGGCTGGTGGTGTCGATGCTGCTGGCACTGTCGTGGCTGCGGCCGGTGGAGGCGGCATTCATCCCCCTGGCGGTTGCCGGCAGCGGCTTCGTCTCCATGGCCCTGGAGGTCTCGCTTCTCTTCGCGTTCCAGTCGCTCTACGGCTACGTCTACACCATGGTGGGCGTGATCATCGGGGCGTTCATGGTGGGGGCGGCGGGCGGCAGCCTGCTGGCGGAGCTGAGGACGAGCCAACGGTCGGCGGCCCGCACCTTGAGACTGCTCCTGCTGGCCTTCGTGCTGCTGGCCGCCGTCGCGGGGGCGCTCGCGGTGGGCCTCCCGGCCCTTGCGAAGAGGCAGGGCAGGGCGCTGACGCTGCTGTTTCCACTGGCCACCGCGGTTATCGGCCTGCTGGTGGGCCTGATCTTCCCGCTGGCTTCCCGCGCCCACGCGGCTCAGGGCCTGAGCCGCGCCGCGGCGGCGCTCTACGCGGCCGACCTCGTGGGCGCCGCCGGCGGAGCGGTCCTGGCGGGCGCGCTCTTCGCCCCGGTGCTCGGCCTGCCCAGCACCTGCGCTCTCGCCAGCATCATCTGCGCCGCCGCGGGGGTCCTGGTGGCGACGTGGACCGCATTCACCCGGTCGTCCCGAGGCTGGGCCGAAAGGTGAGAGTCATGCACGCACCTCCGGCAGCTTTGTGCATCGTGATGCTGATAGCGCTGGCAACGGCCCCGGCAAGAGCCCAGGGAGCCGACGACACGCTTCAGGACCTCTCGCCGCGGCTTGAGTGGATCAGAGCGGAACGCTTCCGCGGCGGGTACAACTACTGCGCACAGCCGGAGTGGTTCCCGGAGGCGAGGGCGGCGGGCCTCAACGCCATCATCAGCCGCCTGGAGATCGCCAACGACCCCT